>JBCBME010000097.1:0-7955 GCA_039822945.1 Pseudomonadota bacterium | reverse complement strand
CCGATCGGCCGAGATGATGATCTCCATCCGACTGACTTTGAGCTTCGGCTCGGCATCTTGCATTCCAAGGTCGACTACTATCGCAAGAGCTATCCGGGCCTCGTTATCCAAGACGGTGTGCTCAAATTCCTGGCGCACCGGATCTCCACGAACGTGCGCGTTCTTGAAGGCGCGCTGACACGGCTCTTTGCCTTTGGCTCGCTGGTCGGGCGTGAGATCACCATGGATCTCGTGCAGGAATGCCTTGCGGATGTCCTGCGCGCCTCAGACCGCAAGACCACCGTCGAAGAGATCCAGCGCAAGGTCTCTGAGCACTACAATATCCGCCTGAGCGACATGCTTGGCCCGAAACGGAGCCGCAATCTCGCGCGGCCTCGTCAGGTGGCGATGTATCTGTCCAAAAAGATGACCACGCGGAGCCTTCCCGACATCGCGCGGCGCTTTGGCGGGCGGGACCACACGACCGTCATGCACGGTGTCAAAAAGATCGAAGAGCTCAAGGTTCAGGATAGCCAGATTGCCGACGATCTGGAGATGCTGCGCCGCTCTTTGGAGGCCTGACGCGGGCCTATCGCGCAAAACCGCGGCGCACCCGTCACGCGCCGCGGAATTTAGCCCGAAAACGCTTGCCAGAGGCGCGCGAGAGCGTAGTGTCACAGCCCCGACCGGAGCGAGGCGGGATGTGGGACGAAGAGGGCCATTATGAAGCTCAGCATTGAACGGGGCACGTTGCTCAAGGCAGTGTCACAGGCGCAATCTGTCGTGGAACGGCGCAATACGATCCCGATTCTCGCGAATGTTCTGATTGAGGCCGATGGCAGCTCGGTCAGCTTCCGTGCCACCGATCTTGACATCGAGGTGGTGGACAAGGCCGAGGCGCGTGTGGAGCGCTCTGGCGCGACGACTGTGAGCGCCGTGACCCTCCATGAGATCGTTCGCAAGCTCCCCGACGGGGCGCTCGTTAGTCTGACGGATGATGGAACACGCGGGCGTCTGACGGTGGAAGCGGGCCGGTCGCATTTCAATCTGGCGACGCTGCCCAAAGAAGATTTCCCGGTGATGACGTCGTCTGAATACACGACGAACTTCACGTGCCCCGCACCAACGCTGCGGCGTCTTTTCGATAAGTCCAAGTTTGCGATCTCCACCGAAGAGACGCGCTACTATCTGAATGGCGTCTACATGCACGTGGCCGAGGGCGACAGCGGGCGCGCGCTTCGGTGCGTGGCCACGGATGGTCACCGCCTCGCCCGGATTGACGCCGAGCTGCCTACGGAAGCTGAAGCGATGCCGGGCGTGATCGTGCCCCGCAAGACCGTGGGCGAGCTGCGCAAGCTCCTTGATGACGACGAGGCTGAGATCGACGTCTCCGTCAGCGAGACAAAGGTACGCTTTTCGACGGACAAGGTGACGCTGACGTCCAAGGTGATCGACGGCACGTTCCCGGATTACATGCGTGTCATCCCCACGTCGAATACCCGCAAGCTCGAGGTGGATGCAGGCGAGTTCGCGCAGGCCGTCGATCGCGTGGCGACCGTCTCCTCCGAGCGTTCGCGCGCCGTGAAGCTGCAACTCGACGAAGACCGTCTCGTTTTGTCTGTAAACGCCCCCGATAGTGGCGCGGCAGAGGAAGAGCTGGGCGTGGCCTATGGCGACGAAAAGCTCGAAATCGGTTTCAACGCCAAGTACCTGCTCGAGATTGCAAGTCAGGTGGACCGTGAGAATGCCGTCTTCCTGTTCAACTCCGCGGGCGATCCGACGCTCATGCGCGAAGGCAATGACCAGAGCGCCGTGTATGTCGTCATGCCCATGCGTGTCTGACACCGGGCCGGCCGCAGACATATTGCCTCCGGCGGGAGTATTTTTGGAAAGATGAAGGGAGACGCTCGGTGCTTTTTGTCGAGCATCTGACGCTGTCCCATTTTCGGTCGCACAAAGTGGCTCGGATGGCGCTTGATGGGCGGCCCGTCGTGCTGACGGGGGCAAATGGCGCGGGCAAGACGAATGTGCTTGAGGCGGTGTCGCTCCTGTCACCAGGGCGCGGGCTCCGAAGGGCCGCGGCCGATGAGATGACGCGTCAGCCCGATGCGCTCGGCTGGAAGCTACGTGCGACGCTTGGGGGCCATGAAATCGAGACATGGTCCGAGGGCGGCGCTGCTCGGCAGGTCCGTTTGGATGACAAGGCGGCCACGCAAGCTGCACTCGGGCGGATTGTTCGAGTGCTTTGGCTTATCCCGGCCATGGACCGGCTCTGGATCGAAGGAGCAGAGGGGCGGCGTCGTTTTCTCGACCGCATGACGCTTAGTTTTCATCCCGAGCACGGTGAGCAATCCGTTCTTTATGAGAAGACGATGCGCGAGCGGAACCGCCTGTTGAAGGAGCAGGTAAGCGATCCTGCCTGGTACAGCGCCCTCGAGGCGCGGATGGCGGAGGCGGGAGCGGCCATCATCGCAGCGAGAGGCTCGGCACTCGCCGCCCTTTCTGCAGCACAGGAGGAGGCCGAGACGGCCTTTCCGGTGGCCGATCTCGCCATTACCCATCCTGACGAGGACCTGCCCACTGAAGCTCCCGACATGGCGGCTATTTGGGCTAATACGCGGCGGCGGGACATGGCCGCGGGGCGCACGCTCATCGGCCCGCATCGTGTGGATCTGGAGGGGACGTACCGCGCCAAGGGGATCAGCGCACGCAATGCCTCCACGGGGGAGCAGAAAGCGCTTCTCGTGTCGCTTATCCTCGCCAACGCGCGCGCGCTTGCGGCCGAGGTTGGGGCGCCGCCGCTCCTTCTCCTCGACGAGGTTGCCGCGCATCTCGATGCCGGGCGGCAGGCGGTGCTCTATGATGAGATTTGTGCGCTGGGCGCACAGGCGTGGATGACGGGCACGGGGCCAGAGCTCTTTGCGGCGCTCGGCGCGCGCGCGCAGTACTTTGAGGTGCTCGAGACCGAGGGGCAGTCGGAGGTGCGACCGGTATGACGCTCTCTGTTGCCGATATCGGGCTTTATGCCTTTGCAGTGCTCATCCTCTTCCTGACGCCGGGCCCTGTTTGGGTGGCACTTCTGGCGCGCGCCATGGCGGCGGGATTTGCGGGAGTGTGGCCACTGGCGCTTGGTGTGGCCATCGGAGATGCGGTCTGGCCGTTTCTGGCGATCCTCGGTGTCTCCTGGCTGGTGCAGGAGGTGGAGGGCGTTCTTGTGGTCCTGCGTTGGGTGGCGGCCGGCATGTTTTTGACGATGGGCATCTTGCTCATTCGGAATGCCGGTAAGGCGTTGGGCTCGGATACGCGTCTCACCCGGCCCGGTGCCTGGGCCGGATTTGTAGCGGGTGTTCTCGTCATTCTTGGCAATCCGAAGGCGATCCTCTTCTACATGGGTGTTCTGCCGGGGTTCTTTGATCTCACACGTGTGACAGCGCTGGATATCGCGGCCATTGTCGCGGCCTCGATTGTTGTCCCGCTTTTGGGAAATCTCGCGCTTGGCGCGTTCATTGACCGGGTCCGCAAGCTCTTGAGCACGCCTGCCGCGTTGCGGCGGCTCAACGTCGTGTCGGGGTGCCTTTTGATCCTTGTGGGCTGCGTTATCCCCTTCGCGTGAGGGGAGGGCGACTTTGTGACCGGCGCGGCCCCTAAGCCACGCTAAATGTTGGGGAATTACGTGACAACGCCCCCTAATCCTCGTATAAGATGAGGGCAAAAGAAGAAGGGCGGTCCCATGTCCGAAGAGGCGCAGAACGAGCCGGAATACGGCGCAGATTCCATCAAGGTTCTCAAGGGGTTGGAGGCGGTTCGCAAGCGCCCCGGCATGTATATCGGCGACACCGATGACGGCTCGGGCCTGCACCACATGGTCTATGAAGTCGTCGACAACGGGATCGATGAGGCTTTGGCGGGCCACGCCGACTGTGTGAGTGTCAAGATCCATGCCGATAACAGCGTGTCCGTGGCCGATAACGGGCGGGGTATCCCCGTGGGCATCCACGAGGAGGAAGGCGTGTCTGCGGCCGAGGTCATCATGACCCAGCTCCATGCCGGCGGTAAGTTCGACTCCAACTCCTACAAGGTCTCCGGCGGTTTGCACGGGGTGGGTGTTTCGGTCGTCAACGCGCTCTCTGTCTGGCTCGAGCTTCGGATTTGGAGGGACGGCAAGGAGCATGTCGCGCGGTTCGAGCATGGCGACACCGTCAAGCATCTGGAGATCGTCGGTAACGCCGAGGGTCGCACGGGCACAGAGGTGCGGTTTCTTGCGTCAACCGACACGTTCTCCAACCTCGAATACTCCTTTGAGACTCTTGAGAAGCGCCTGCGCGAACTCGCGTTCCTCAATTCCGGCGTGCGCATCATCCTAGAAGACGAGCGTCCGGTCGAGCCGCTGAGATCTGAGCTTTTTTACGAAGGCGGCGTGAAGGAGTTCGTGAAGTATCTCGACCGCTCGAAATCCTCGATCATGTCCGAGCCCATCCACGTGGAGGGGGAGCGTGACGGCATCGGTGTCGAAGTGGCGATGTGGTGGAATGACAGCTTCAACGAGATGGTGCTGCCCTTCACCAACAACATCCCGCAGCGCGACGGCGGCACGCATATGGCGGGCTTCCGCGGAGCGCTGACGCGGACCATCCAGAAATACGCCACAGATACCGGGATCGCCAAGCGCGAGAAGGTGAACTTTACCGGCGATGACGCGCGCGAGGGGCTCACCTGCGTGCTGTCGGTGAAAGTGCCTGACCCGAAGTTCAGCTCTCAGACGAAGGACAAGCTCGTTTCGTCGGAGGTGCGACCCGCGGTCGAGGGGCTCGTCGGCGAAAAGCTCTCCGAATGGTTCGAAGAGAACCCCAATGAAGCCAAGCAGATCGTCGGTAAGATAATCGAAGCCGCGCTTGCGCGCGAGGCCGCCCGAAAGGCGCGGGAGCTGACGCGGCGCAAAACGGCGATGGATGTCAATTTCCTCGCCGGCAAGCTCAAGGACTGCTCCGAGAAGGACCCCTCGAAGACAGAGCTCTTCTTGGTCGAGGGGGACAGTGCAGGTGGGTCCGCGCAGACCGGGCGGGATCGGCGGACGCAGGCGGTGCTGCCCTTGCGCGGCAAGATCCTGAATGTCGAGCGCGCGCGCTTTGACCGGATGCTCTCGAGCCAGGAGATCGGCAACCTCGTGATGGCGCTCGGCACCGGCATTGGGCGGGATGAGTTCGACGTATCGAAGCTGCGCTACCACAAGATCGTCATCATGACGGACGCCGACGTGGACGGCGCGCATATCCGCACGTTGCTCCTGACGTTCTTCTTCCGTCAGATGCCCGAGTTGATCGAGGGCGGCTATCTCTACATCGCGCAGCCGCCGCTCTATAAGGTCTCGCGCGGGCGCTCAGAGGTCTATCTCAAGGATCAGGCCGCGCTTGATGACTACCTCATCGAGCAGGGCGTTGAGGGCGCTTCGCTGCGTCTCTCAACCGGGGAAGAGATCATCGGGCAGGACCTGGCCCGCGTCGTCCAAGAGGCCCGCAATCTCAAGCGCCTTCTCGATGCGTTTCCCACGCACTATCCGCGCCACATCCTCGAGCAGGCAGCCATTGCTGGGGCGTTTGTCCCCGGCGCCGTCGATGCGGATCTCCAAGGCGTGGCCGACCGCGTCGCAGCACGTCTCGATGTCATCGCCTTGGAATACGAGCGCGGCTGGCAGGGGCGCATCACGCAAGATCGCGGTATTCGCCTCGCGCGGATCCTGCGTGGCGTGGAAGAGGTGCGTACCCTCGACGGAAAGATGCTTCGTTCAGGTGAAGCCAACCGCGCGGGAAGCTTCACGCAGTCTCTCCAGGAGGTCTACGCGCAGCCAGCGACGCTCCACCGGAAAGACAGGCATCAGCTTATCCTCGGGCCGCTCACGCTTCTTGAGGCGGTCCTAGAAGAGGGAGAGAAGGGCAATCAGCTCCAGCGCTACAAGGGCCTTGGCGAGATGAACCCGGACCAGCTCTGGGAGACGACGCTCGATCCGGATGCGCGCACCTTCCTTCAGGTGAAGATCGACGATGTGGCGGAGGCCGATGACCTCTTTACGAAGCTTATGGGGGACGTCGTCGAGCCGCGCCGCGAATTCATTCAGGACAACGCGCTGAGCGTCGCCAATCTCGACTTTTAGGGAGGACAGCATGGAGAAGGTCACGCTCGGTACGAGTGGTCTGTCCGTCACGCCGCTTTGTTTTGGAACGTCTGCGCTCGGCAGCATGCCGGGGACATATGGCTACGAAGTCAGCGAAGCGACTGCACGCGACACACTTGATGCAATTTTCGACGGGCCCGTGAATTTTCTCGATACCTCCAACAACTACGCGATGGGGGTGAGCGAGACGCGCATTGGGGAGGCGATCCGCGCGCGCGGTGGGTTGCCCGAGGGGTTTGTCCTTGCCACCAAGCTTGATCGCGACATGGAGACGGGACGTTTTGACGCTGATCGCGTGCGCCGCTCCGCCGAAGAAAGCCTGACGCGTCTTGGCCTCGACCGCTTTCAGGTGCTGCACTTCCATGACCCTGAGCACGCCCGTGACATGGGCGAAATCACCGCGACGGGAGGGGCGATCGAAGAGCTCATGAAGCTCAAGGAGGAAGGGCTGGTGGAGGCCACGGGCATTGCCATGGGCCGCACGGACATCCTTGCGCCGCTTGTTGAAGGTTTTCCCTTCGACATTTGTCTCAACCACAATCGCTTCACGCTCCTCAATCGCTCGTCCGAGCCCATTTTTGAGCGGGCGCGGGAGAAGCGGATGGCGGTGTTCAACGCGGCCCCCTATGCCGGTGGCGTCCTCGCCAAGGGGGCGGGCGCTTTCCGCCGGATCACGTATCAGGAGGTGGGGGATGAGGCCCTGGCGCCAGTGCGACGCATCGAAGATGCGTGCACGCAGCACGGCGTCGCGCCCGGTGCGCTCGCACTGCAATTCTCGCTAAAGGCCGATCTGGTCGATTGCACGGTGATCGGTGTCACAAAACCGGAGCGTGTTCAGCAAACACTCGATTGGGCGGCGGCAGACATCCCGCAAGCGCTATGGGATGAGATCAACACAATTGAAGCGGACTACAGCGATCCTGAGGCCAACCGCGTCTACTCGCCGGACTGAGCTGCCCGAACCCTGAGATCGACGACAACCGGGTGATGGTCCGACGGCCAGACGTCCCCCAGTTTGCGATTGTAGACCATGACCTCGCCCGCCAGCATCGCGGGATCGCTTGCGCCGATATGGTCAATCGCGCCAAAGAGGTGGAGGCCGCTGCCGAGATGGTAGGTGGTCCCCGGGGGCTTCGGGAAGGTGAGGCCAAGCGCCTCGAAACCCTGATGGATGGACGAGCCGTGCATCGCGTTGAAGTCCCCCAGGAGAACGAGCGTTTCGCCCGCTTCGAGCCAAGGTTTTATGCGCTCAGCCACAAGAGCCGCCGAGGCGATCCGGTTGGTGCGGCTGAAGGCATCTGGGTGGATGTTAACGACACGAAACCGGCTGCCGCCCTGCTCAAAGATCGCCCAGCTCGCGAACGAGGGTGTCGCCCCGTCAAACCCACGTGAATAGAGCACGTCCGGCGTCCGCGAAAAGAAGAACCACCCCTGATCAACCAACGTGAGCCGGTCCGGCCGGTAAAAGATCGGCTGAGTGGGTGGGAAGAGGAACGCATCACCCGTGGCTGCGGCGGCGTAGCCCGGATTGTTTTCAAGGAGCCAGTCTCGCGTGAGGTTCACGTTGCCGTCCCCACCGCGGGCAAAACTCTCCATTTCTTGGAAACCGATCACGTCAGGCGCGACAGCTTTGAGAGTGACGTCCATCGGCTCTTTGCGCGCCTCCCAGCCCGAAAGGCCCCAGCGACCTTCCTCCTGCTCAAGCCAGATGTAGTGAACGTTCCATGTCGCAAAGCGCAGAGACTCTGGCGGAGGTTCGGAGAGCTCTGCCCGCTGTGTGAGGCGCACCTGTTGGCAGCCCACGGCC
>JBCBME010000096.1:0-7990 GCA_039822945.1 Pseudomonadota bacterium | reverse complement strand
GGCGGGTATCGGCATCGGCTTTGGGATGGGGTTAGGGCTGGACAGCCTGTTCGGTACCACGCCGATCTTCCTCATTCTCGGAATATTGTTCGGCCTCGCCGCGGGCATCAATGTGATGATGCGCACGGCAAAAGAGGTCCAGGAAAAGCACGTCGCCGAACAGCAAAAGGCGACAGAGGAGAACGCGGATGGCTGACGCTCCAGAGGGTGGTGGGCTCGCAATCAAGCCCATGGATCAGTTCGAGGTGACCCCGCTGTTTGGTGGCACCGAGGTGGGCATGTTCACGCCAACGAATGTGACGCTCTGGATGATCGCCGCGATCGTCGCGATTACGCTGGTTCTCGTGGTGGGCACGCGCAAGCGCGCCGCCATCCCGGGCCGCGCCCAATCCGTGGCAGAGCTGATGTACGGCTTTGTCTACAACATGGTGGTGGACGTCGCTGGCAAGGACGCCGTCAAATACTTCCCGTACATCATGACGCTCTTCTGCTTCATCTTGTTCTCCAACTTCCTCGGGCTCATCCCGATGAGCTTCACGACGACCTCGCATATCGCGGTGACGGCCGTGCTGGCGCTGGCCGTGTTCATCACGGTCACGGTTATTGGTTTCGTCAAAAACGGCGCGAGCTTCCTCAGCCTCTTTTGGGTCTCTTCTGCGCCCCTGCCGCTGCGGCCGGTGCTGGCGATCATCGAGGTCATCTCGTACTTCGTGCGCCCGGTGAGCCACTCCATTCGTCTCGCTGGCAACATGATGGCTGGCCACGCGGTGCTTAAGGTGTTCGCGGGTTTTGCCGCGGCAGGCCTCCTGATCACCCCGGTCTCCGTGCTGGCGGTGGTGGCCATCTACGGTCTCGAAGTGCTCGTGTCGGCCATTCAGGCCTACGTCTTCACAATTCTAACCTGCGTGTATCTCAAGGACGCACTGCACCCGCATCACTAATCGCAGCGCCGGGCGCAGGCCCGGCCTACGGCATCACGCGGGCCTCGGCCTGCAACGGAACTTCCAAGCTCAAGGAGATAAGGACATGGAAGGCGATATCGCACAAATGGGTCAATTCATCGGCGCAGGCCTCGCAGCTATCGGCTCGGGCGCAGCTGCTATCGGTGTGGGCCACGTGGCCGGCAACTTCCTCGCCGGTGCCCTCCGCAACCCGTCCGCCGCTGGCGGCCAGACGGCAACGCTCTTCATCGGCATCGCCTTCGCAGAAGCGCTCGGCATCTTTGCCTTCCTCGTCGCTCTGCTGCTGATGTTCGCAGTCTGATCTACCTTCCTTTGAGCTGCCCCGGTGCCTTCGTGTGCCGGGGTGCCCTCATGGACTAGGAGGACAGCATGGCAGACGCACCAGCGGCAGAGGGCGCAGCAAGCTCCCCCGGGATGCCGCAACTCGATTTCGCGACGTTCCCCCACCAGATCCTCTGGTTGGTCATCACCATCGTGGTGATTTACTTCATCCTGTCGCGCGTGGCTCTGCCGCGCATCGGTGGGGTGCTGGCGGAACGTGCAGGCACTATCACAAATGACATCGCGGCGGCCGAAGAGCTCAAGAGCCGTGCCCAGGACGCCGAAGACGCCTATAACAAGGCGCTCAATGATGCCCGGGCCGAGGCTCAGAAGATCGCGGCAAAGACCAAGGCCGACATCCAGGCACAGCTCGACAAGGAGCTTGTCAAGGCGGACGCCGAGATCGACGCACGGACAAGCGAAAGCGAAAAGGCAATCGCGGCCATCCGTGAGAGCGCGGTTCAGAGCATCTCCGAAGTAGCCAAGGAAACCGCGGGCGAGATCGTGGGCGCGCTCGGTGGCACGGCTGACGCCAAGGCTGTAGCCGCGGCGATTGACGCGCGGATGAAAGGGTAGCGTGATGCGAAAGCTAACTATCATCGCTGGCGCCGCCTTGCTTGCAAGCCCCGCCGCCGCCGCCTCGAAGAACCCGTTCTCGGCTGAGTTCTACTCCCTCGCGAACACGGACTTCATCGTCTCGATCGCGTTCCTCTGCTTCATCGGGGTGCTCGTGTACTTTGGCGTTCCGGGTATGCTCAACAAGATGCTTGATGACCGCGCCGCTGGCATCAAGGCAGATCTTGAAGAGGCCCGTGCCCTTCGCGAGGAAGCGCAGGCGTTGCTCGCGACCTACGAGCGCAAGCACAAGGACGTGCAAAGCCTCGCGGACGAGATTGTCGCCGCCGCCACCGCAGACGCAGAGGCTGCCGCGGAGCAGGCGAAGGCCGATATCGCCAAGTCAGTTGAGCGTCGTCTGGCCGCTGCGGGCGAGCAGATCGCGTCCGCTGAGGCGGCAGCCGTCAAGGAAGTGCGTGACAAGGCAATCGCCGTTGCTGTCGCTGCCGCCGGTGACCTGATGTCGAGCGGCCTTTCCGCTGCTGACGCCAACAAGCTCATCGATGCAGGCATCTCGGAAGTCGAAGCCAAGCTTCACTAAGCAGAGTTCATTCCACCAAAGGGCCCTTTCCCAGACATGGGTGAGGGCCCTTTCCTTTTCGCACTATCTGCTGCGTTCATGCGCCAACCGCTGTTTCGCGATGGTCTCATTGCGGAGAGCCAACCGGTGGTCGCTGAGGCAGCTCTCAACGTAGGCCAGATGCGTCTCGACGGCCTGGCGGGCCGCGTCCGGATCCCGCGCCTGCAAGGCTGCGTTGATGGCGCGGTGCTGATCGAGGAGGCTCGAGCGGGTCGTACGCTGCGCGAACATGATCTTCCGGTTATAGAACACCCCCTCGCGCAAGAGCCCGAACATCGACCGCATCATGTGAAGCATGACGGTGTTGTGAGAGGCTTCGATGATGGCGAGGTGAAATTCGGCGTCGAGCGCAGCCTCCTCATCGCCACTGCGTTTCCCGTGAGCTGCCACCATCTTGTCCATGATGGTTTCGATCACGGCAAGATCAGTATCCGACGCCAGTCGTGCAGCACGCGCCGCTGCAAGCCCTTCGAGATCCCGCCTGAAAGCGAGGTAGTCGAAGACCGCCTCGTCATGGCGCGCGAAGAGGCGCATCAGAGCGGGAGAGAACGCCGACCCTAGGACATCGGCGACAAACACACCGGCCTTGGCGCGCGTTTCGATCAGGCCCTCTTCCTGCAGCTCCGCCAAGGCTTCACGCAGAGACGGCCTGGATACCCCGAGGCGTTCCGCAAGCTCGCGCTCAGCCGGGAGACGTTCCCCCGGGCGCAGAATGCCGCGCAAGATCAGCAATTCAATCTCGCTGACAATCGCGGAGGCAAGCCGCTCGGATTGGATCTTTTGAAATGGCATATGTGGCTCCAGCGCTGGCATATGAACAGCCGCGCTGGAGCCGCGCAAGTCGCTTAGCGCCCTGCCAGCTCTCGCTGTTTTAGCTGATCGGGTTGATGATGATGTCGACCCGCCGGTTGAGCTGGCGCCCCTCAGCGGTCAGGTTCGTGGCGATGGGTTCGTCCTCGCCGCCGCCAAAGGCGCGGATGCGGCCCGCACTCACCCCATTGGCCTGCAGAATACCGGCCACGCTCCCTGCGCGGCGTTGTGAAAGGTTCTGGTTAAAGCCAGCCTCGCCGGTGTTGTCCGTGTGACCAATCACCGTGACCGTGCTGTTCGGGAAACGCTGGAGGTTTGAAGCGAGCGACCGGATATCGCCCTGCAAATCAGGCCGCAGATCGGCGCTGTTGACCGCAAAGAGGATGTCCTGAGGCATCCGCACGATCAGCTGGTTTCCGTTGCGCACGATGCGCACTTGCCCAGAAAGCTCTGCGCGAAGGGCGGCTTCCTGTTGGTCAACCTGCTGGCCGATCAGAGCGCCCGCACCCGCGCCAAGGGCGGCCCCCAGCACAGCGTTACGCGTCCGATTGCCGTCGCCAGAGCCTGCGAGGCCCGCAATGGCACCTAGGGTTGCGCCAGCGATGGCGCCTTGCTGGGTCCGATTTTGATCGGGGGCGTCGGGGTCAAAGGTGGCTGGATCGGTGCAAGCGCTGAGGGCCACAAGAGATGCGGCGGCCAGAAGCATGGGGGCTTTCATCATGGGTGTTACTCACGTCAGGGGGTCGGCGAACCGTGCCGACATGCCCTGACTATGGCCCTCCGGTCTTGTGATATTCAATATCACGCCGCGGGTTGGCGAGTTTCTGCCCGTTTGTCTTCCTGTGCCGCCTCATAGGCGAGGATGGCGCGCTTGATCGGCAGACCCCAGTGATATCCGCCCAAGCCGCCCGACTTCCGGAGCGCCCGGTGGCAGGGAATGATGTAGCTGATGGGATTGCGTCCGACGGCGGTGCCTACCGCGCGGGTGGCATTTGGGCTCCCGACGCAGTGAGCCAGCTCGCTATAGGTCGTCACATGGCCCGACGGGATCCTCATGAGGGCCTCCCACACCTTGATCTGGAGCGGTCGACCGATGAGGAAGAGACGCATCTCGCCGCCGCCAAAGGCCGCTTCAACGTCACCGCGGACGCGGTCGGGCGCTTCCTCGTAAGTGGCACTTGGCCAGCGGCTGCGCATGTCGGCCATCGAGACCTCGAAGCCAAACTCCTCGGTAAAGGCCAACCCGCAGAGGCCGCGATCCGTCCCCATGGCAATCGCCTCACCAAAGGGCGTGTCAAAGCAGCCCCAGTAGATGGTGTTGTCAGACCCACCCTTGGCGAAGTCGCCCGGGCTCATCGCTTCCCACCGGATAAAGAGATCGTGGAGCCGAGAGCTCCCCGAAAGACCCAACGCATCTGCGGTCTCGAGCGTGGTGAAACGCTCCCGCAAGAGGGTCTTGGCATGGCCTAGGGTGAGGTACTGCTGAAATCTCTTGGGTGAGACACCCGCCCATGCCGTGAAGGTCCGTTGAAAATGCGCAGGCGACAGGCCCGCCTCGGCAGCAAGATCTTCGAGGCGAGCAGGCTGATCGGCCGCGTCAATGGCTTCGATAGCCCGCCCGATGATATGGTAGTGATAGCCGTTTTCTGGTGTCATGGTCTGATCCTCGTGTCGGTCTCAACACTAGTTCTGCCCAGTATGCAGCGCGACCCGTTTCTTGCAGGTTCGCCCGCGCAACTAGGCACAAGATTGCAAGCGATCACGGGGATGCCATTGGTCCCCTTCCCAAAACTCTCTATCTATGAGTTACTTGAGTTACCCACTCTGGACGTATCCTGATGCTCCGCGCCACTTCCATCCTCACTGCTGCCAGCCTGTGCGTGGGCTTGGGAGGTCACGCCCTGGCTGAAACGTCCCTGTCGTTTTCGCTGGGGTTTGGGGGACAAGTGACGCCGGACTATTTCGGGTCTGACACCTATAGCTTCGGTCCCGCAGGCTCCTTTAGCCCGCAGTATCTGAAGCTTGGCCGCGTCGAGTTCGGCGATCCTGATCCGAATGCGGTGCAGCTTGGCTTTTACCCGCGTGGATCGTTCCGACTGATCGGGGAACGTTCGGCAAGCGACAATCCGGAGCTCGCTGGTCTCGAGGACGTGGATCTCAGTGTGGAGGTCGGCGGGGGCCTTGGGTTCCGCAGCACGGGTTTTCAGGCATTTGCTGATCTCCGCTACGGTGTCGTCGGCCATGAGAGCTTTGTCGCGGAAGTCGGTGCTGAAGCGATCCTGCGCCCCGCGCAGGACGTCACGCTCACGCTGGGGCCGCGCGCTCTTTGGGGATCTGACGATTTCGCGCAGACCTATTTTGGCGTCACGGCTGCCGAGGCGGCAGGGTCAGCGTTCACGGAATACGATCCGGGCAGTGGGCTCGTCAGCGCAGGTGTTGAGGCCGCGCTCACCTATGATGTGAACGAGGATTGGGCCGTGCGTGGTACGGCCACCTGGGAACGTTTCGTTGGAGACGCGGCGGAGAGTCCCATCCTTGAGGATGAAGATGCTTTCGGCCTCTCCATCGTCGCCATCCGTAGCTTTTCTTTCTGATCCTTTCGGGCTCCAAACCCTCTGGATGTCCGAGCTGGCTGCTTTAGCTCGTCGGCGGTGCGCCTATGAGGATGAAGAACGCCATGGCAAAGCAGCTTTCCTACCAGACAATGCGCGCCGTCTTCGAGCGCTTTGAAGAGGCCGAGCCCGAGCCGCGCGGTGAGCTCAATCACGTGAACGCCTACACGCTCGTAGTAGCTGTCGCGCTGAGCGCTCAGGCTACCGACAAAGGGGTCAACAAGGCCACGGAAGCGCTCTTCAAGATCGCCGATACGCCCGAAAAAATGCTCGCCCTCGGCGAGGACGGCGTGATTGAGCATATCAAGACGATCGGCCTTTACCGCAACAAGGCAAAGAACGTCATCAAGCTCTCGCGCATTCTGGTGGAGGAGTATGGTGGCGTGGTTCCGAACTCGCGTGCCGCTCTGGAAGGCCTGCCGGGTGTGGGGCGCAAAACGGCCAACGTGGTGTTGAACATGTGGTGGAGCCATCCGGCCCAGGCCGTCGACACCCACATCTACCGTGTGGGCAACCGAACGGGCATCGCCCCGGGCAAGGATGTTGTCGCGGTGGAACGCGCGATTGAAGACAACGTGCCGGTAGATTTCCAACGCCATGCGCATCACTGGCTGATCCTGCACGGCCGATACATCTGCACGGCCCGAAAACCAAAATGCGATGTTTGTATCATCGCAGATCTCGTGGGCTGCAGCAGCGCCTGCGCGTAGTAGACCTGCAGCCGGGCGCCGTGGATCGCACAACAGTCCAGTATGATCGCTCAAGGCCTTGCTCATACTGGCATAGCATATCGGGCTCTTAGCCCTTGTGGTGACGAGCGCTAAAAGCCGCGCTTTGAGAAAGGCGCTCGGTCTTCCGTTGCAAAACGGCGATCTTCTGTGATGCCGCGCTGCACATTGCGCCAAACGTGTGGTCGAACGTCTGACCCTCATATATGCCCGCAAGGAACGCCGGGGGCGATTTCAGTTATCGGGAGCGAAACGTGGCAAAAAAGTACGACGTTGTGGGGATGGGGAACGCTGTTTCGGATGTGATTTCACAGGCGAGCGACACCTTTCTGGAGCACATGGGCATCGAGAAAGGCATCATGCAGCTTATTGAGCAAGAGCGCGCTCAGATCCTTTATGGGGCGATGGAAAACCGGACCGAGATGCCGGGCGGGTCGGTTGCCAACACCATCGCGGGGCTCGGGGCTCTGGGCCATCGGACGGCATTCGTGGGTCGCGTGGCGGATGACGGTCTCGGGCGGGCCTATGCCGCGGCCATGCAGACGCAAGGCACCGACTTTCCGAACGCGCCGGTCCCAGATGCGGCACTCCCAACGTCGCACTCAATGATTTTCGTCTCACCCGACGGCGAGCGCTCCATGAACACGTATCTTGGGATCTCGGCGGAGGTGGGGCCCGAGCATCTGCCCGACGACGTGTTTGAGAGCACCGAGTACCTCTTTTTCGAGGGCTATCTTTTTGACAAGGACCCGGGAAAGGCAGCGTTCTACGCTGCGGCGGAGCGCACGCGGGATGCAGGCGGGAGAGCCGGAATTTCGCTGTCAGACCCGTTTTGTGTCGAGCGACATCGCGAGGATTTTCGGAAGCTGGTGGCAGGTGCGCTCGACTACGTCATCTCGAATGAGGATGAACTCCTTTCTCTTTACGAGATGACGGATCTCGACGCTGCACTGGCGGTGGCAGCGGATGAGTGCGAGCTTGTGGTCTGTACGCGCGGCGGGTCTGGGGTCTCGATCCGGCGGGGCAGTGAGCACGTGGATGTGCCGGTTACGCGCGTGATGCCCGTGGATACCACAGGTGCTGGCGATCAGTTTGCGGCAGGCTTTTTGAATGGTCTTCTGACGCATCGCACGCTGGAGGCCTGCGGGCGCATGGGGTGCATTGCGGCCGGAGAGGTGATCGGACACATGGGACCTCGCCCGGAAGCGGACGTGAGACAGCTCTTTGTGGCCGAAGGGCTTTGATCTACCCGGTCGGGACGGACGCTCTTGGCTTCGCCAACTCGCACCCGCCCGCCCGAATCCACAGGCCATCTAGGATGTCGAGCTGTCCGAGATCCGGCGTTATGTGGTCGTGAAACCC
>JBCBME010000095.1:0-8012 GCA_039822945.1 Pseudomonadota bacterium | reverse complement strand
TCCGCTCCCAATCGGGGGCGCCAAATTCCCAAAAGGCGCCGCCCATCGTGTAGATGCCCGCCGCCGCCATGTTCACAGAACAAAAGCCGCCATGCGCAGCGTAGTTCGGGGTACCGAAGTTTTGCGCCCAAAAGCTCGTGAAGCTCTGCGATTGATCGCGACCGGTAAAGAACGCGAGCTTTTCGGGATTGTCGCGCCGGATGGGCTCAAGCCAGTCGCAGGCGATCTGTAGCGCTTCCTCCCACTCGATCTCTTCGAACTCACCTGAGCCGCGCTCACCCACGCGCTTCAGCGGTTTTCTGAGCCGGGACGGGGCGTTGTGCTGCATGATCCCGGCTGAGCCCTTCGCGCAGAGCACGCCTTGGTTTACCGGATGGTCGCGGTTGCCTTCGATGTAGGCCACCTTGCCGTCTTTCATGTGCACATTGATGCCGCAGCGGCAGGCGCACATGTAGCACGTGGTTTGGCGCACTTCGTCGGAAACTTTTGGAGACAGGTCGAGCTTGGGTTGGGTATGTGTCATGCTGCCAGGAGCGCCCTGTGACTTCGCCGGATGCACTCCGACAAGCCTCCCACGCTCCATTCCCTCCCCGTTGCTTTGGCAGCGCATCGACCGTTCTCGGCACTGGCTACCATGGCTTTCAAAAACGGTGCCAGCTGTCTCGATTTTTATCAAGCCCGGTGATGACTTGCGAGGGTGCGCTCTTTGGCGCAGGTGCGGGACACTCTGCCGAGCGACACTTGAAGGCCGCGATGTTATAAAGTAACGAAATGACCGTTGGATGAGCTTCAAGGTAGAGCAATGGGAACGCGTGGAGAGGTGATGCAGGCGCAGGTGGTCGAGACGCTCACACGCGCTCAAAAGCCACTGACAGCCTACGCCATCCTAGAAGAGCTGCGCGCGGAGTACCCAAAGATCGCACCGACGACCATCTATCGTGCTCTTTCAGCCCTGGCCGAACAGGGGAAAGTGCACAGGCTGGAATCCCTCAACGCCTACTTGGCCTGTCAGCATGACCACCCGCATGAGGAGTCCATCCTCTCCATTTGCGATGATTGCGGGACGGTGGAAGAGCGCCTTGCGCCGGAAGTGATGAAAGGGCTTGCCCAGCTCGCCCATAAATCCGGCTTTGCGGCGTCTCGGCAAATCGTTGAGATCCACGGCAGATGCGCCGATTGCGGGCAGGAGCCAAGCGCGAAATGAGCGACCGCTCGAAAGCCATTGGCCTGCTCCTCGTTGGATCAGGAACACGTATTCTGGGCGCAGCCTTGATCGTCGCTCTCCTTTGGGGCGGGTTCTTTTGGGCAACGGCCACGCCGGGGGCGCTCTAGTGGCAGTCGTCGCGTTTGAAAACGTCACTCTTGGCTATGATCGCCTGCCCGCGGTGCATCGCCTGGGCGCCGATATCGAAGACGGTAGCCTCACCGCGATCGTCGGACCCAATGGGGCCGGGAAGTCGACGCTTCTTAAGGGCGTAACAGGGGCGCTCGCACCGCTTGAGGGCCGCGTGGCACTGTCAGGCATCACGCGCGATGAAATCGCCTACTTACCCCAGCAGTCCGACATCGACCGGAGCTTTCCTGTGACGGTCCTCGAAATCGTTGCCATGGGGCTATGGCGCGAGATCGGTGCCTTTGGCTGGCTCGGCAAGGCGCGGGCACAACGGGTGGATGAGGCGATCGCCGCCGTGGGACTGACGGGCCTTGAGCGTCGCCCCATCAGTGCTCTGTCCGGTGGGCAGATGCAGAGGGTCCTTTTTGCGCGATTGCTCTTGCAGGATGCGCGCCTTGTTCTTCTTGATGAGCCCTTCACGGCGATTGATGCACGCACCATGGCTGATCTTCTCGGGGTCATCCGGGACTGGAATGGAGAGGGTCGCACGGTCGTGGCCGTGCTCCACGATCATGAGACGGTCCGCGCGCACTTTCCGCGGACGCTCATGCTGGCACGTGAGCTGGTTGCCCATGGGCCGACCGAGCAGGTCCTCACGCCGCGCAACCATGCGCGGGCGCTCGAAATGTGCGAGGCGTGCGATGCCACGCCCCACATCTGTGGGAAGGACGCCGCGTGATCTGGGATGCTATCATCGCGCCCTTCGTTGAGTTCGGGTTCATGCGCCGCGCCCTTTTAGGGTGCTGCGCAATCGCTGTGGGGGCGACGCCTGTGGGCGTGTTTCTGATGCTGCGCCGCATGAGCCTGACGGGAGACGCGATGGCCCATGCCATCCTACCAGGTGCTGCGGTTGGGTTTCTTATCTCGGGCCTTTCTCTCGGCGCGATGACCGTTGGTGGGCTCATCGCGGGGATGATTGTGGCCATCGGTTCAGGCCTTGTCTCCCGCATGACCGCCCTGCGGGAAGATGCCAGCCTTGCCGCGTTTTACCTGATCTCTCTTGCGCTGGGCGTGCTCATCGTCTCGACCCGAGGCAGCAACGTCGATCTCATGCACGTGCTTTTTGGCACCGTGCTGGCGCTCGATAACGCCGCCCTCATCCTGCTGTGCTCGATTGCCAGCATCTCCGTCTTCACAGTCGCGCTGCTCTTTCGGACGCTTGTCCTCGAATGCGCGGACCCGCAGTTCTTGCGGTCCGTCAGCAACCTGAGCGCGGTCACGCATTTTTCGTTTCTCAGCCTCGTCGTCATGAACCTCGTGGCAGGCTTTCACGCGCTGGGCACGCTCATGGCCGTGGGCATCATGATTTTGCCTGCCGCCGCGGCGCGATTTTGGACGTCTTCCATTGGTGGTCTCACGCTCGGTGCCGCTGGCATCGCGATCCTGTCGAGCGTTGCGGGGCTTCTTTTATCTTATCACTACAGCCTGCCATCCGGCCCCGCGATCATTCTCGTGGCCGGTATTGTCTACGTGCTGTCCGTGTTCATTGGTCCGGTGGGGGGCATCGTTGCTCAAGCCCTGCCGCGCCGCGCATCAGAATTCCAATAGAGGGGAAAAACATGCCGTCTCGTCGTTCACTCTTTAAGTCCGCAACTGCCTTGGTGGCTGCGTCATTCATCGCGCCGAGCGCTGCTTGGGCCGATGAGCCGATCCCTGTGGTCGCGACATTCTCCATCCTGGGGGACATGGTGGCCCGCATCGGGGGAGAGCACATCGCGCTCACGACGCTTGTCGGCCCGGGCGGTGACGCCCATGTCTATCAGCCCACGCCGCAGGCTGCAGCCGCTGTTGCTGGCGCGGACGTTCTCTTCATGAACGGTCTCGAGTTCGAAGGCTGGATGGAGCGTTTGGCCGAGGCCGCGCCTTTTACCGGCGAGATGGTGGTGGCGACCGTTGGGATCGATCCCATCGAGTTTGGCGGCCACGATGATCATCATGACGATCACGATGATCATGGGGCTGAGGAGGCGTCCATGGAGGACGACCACGATCACGATCACGACGATGATCATGACCACGCTCACGATGATGACCATGATCACGACAAGGAAGAGGTGGCTGCGAAGGACGACCACGATCATGACCACGACCATGATCATGATGAGGAGATGGCCTCCGCTGAGGATGACCACGATCACGACCATGACGATCACGACGATCATGCTGATGCACATGCTGGCCACGATCACGGCGCCTTCGATCCGCACGCATGGCAGACGATTGAGAATGCGGTGATCTACGCCAACAACATCGCGGCTGGCCTCGCAAAGGCGGACCCTGAGAACGCGGCAACCTTCTACGCGAACCGCGCGGAATTCGTGGCGGAGCTCGAAGCGCTCGAAGCCGAAGTGGACGCGATGATTGCCTCCATCCCGGAGGAGCGCCGCACGATCGTCACCTCACATGACGCGTTTGGCTACATGGCGGCGCATTACGGTCTGACCTTTGAGGCGCCGGTGGGTCTCAGCACAGAAAGCGAGGCGTCAGCTGCAGATGTTGCCGAGCTCATCACACAGATCCGCGAAGAAAACATCTCTGCGGTCTTCGTCGAGACGATCACGGATAACCGGCTGATCGAACAGATCGCCAATGAGACGGGTGCCACCGTCGGTGGGTCGCTTTACTCCGACGCACTCTCTGGCCCCGATGGCCCTGCATCGACCTACATCGACATGATGCGCCACAACGCGATGGTGCTGTCGCAAGCGCTAAGCTCCTAAGCGAGCCGCTCTTTTGCAAGGTCTTGGCGGCCGGTTCCTTTTGGGACCGGCCGCTTCTTTTGGGGCTAGTGGAAGAAGGTCCGGGGAGCGTGGCGTAGCGGCTCACCACCGAGGCAAACAGAACAAGCTCAACCTCAAAGAGAGAGCCGCTCAAGTAGGTCTTTCTTCGAAAGCTCTCCGCGCTCTGCTTCAAACATCACCGTCCCGCGCGTGAGGGCGGTGTATCGATCCGCAATCTGGTAGGCAAAGTCGGCGTTCTGCTCCACCAGCACAATCGCCATGTCGCCAGCCTCGCGCAGCGTCTCAAGCGCATGACCGATCTGTTGGATGATGTTGGGCTGGATCCCCTCGGTGGGCTCGTCGAGCAAGAGCACCTTAGGTTTCGTGATGAGCGCCCTTGCGATGGCCAGCTGTTGTTGCTGTCCCCCGGACAGGTCGCCACCGCGACGCCCGCGCATGTCCTTGAGCACGGGGAAAAGGTCAAAAATCGCGTCCGGAACGCGATGCTCGGACTTGGAAAGGCAGGCATAGCCGGTCTCAAGGTTTTCCATCACGCTCATCATGGGAAAGACCTCGCGCCCTTGTGGCACGTAGGCGATGCCTGATTGCGCAGCGAGGTGAGCAGAGGATCCGGTTATCTCGGCACCGCCAACTCTGACAGTTCCCGCAAAGAAGGGATGCCGACCTGCAATCGCTTTCAGAAGGCTCGTTTTGCCCACGCCGTTGTTGCCCATCACCGCGGTGATGGCCCCGACGTCGGCTCGCATCGAGATATCGAAGAGGATCTGGCTTTGGCCGTACTTCAGGCTGAGGTCCGAGACTTCAAGCATCGCTGCGTCCCAAATACACATCGATCACACGCTGGTCAGAGGTGACATGATCGAGGCTCCCTTCCGCCAAGACGGAGCCCTCATGGAGCACCGTGACCTTGCAGTCGAGCTTGCGCACGAATTCCATGTCGTGCTCGACGACAACGACGGCCCGCGTCTTGGCCGCCTCTCGCAGGATGGTGGTGGTCTTTTCGCGCTCTTCGGCCGTCATGCCGGCAGCCGGTTCATCCACAAGAAGAAGACGCGGCTCCTGGGCGAGAAGCATCCCGATCTCGAGCCACTGCTTTTGCCCATGGCTCAGCTCACCGGCGATGCGCTCGAGGCTCTCGGAGAGGCCGATTTGTTCGGCGATGGCGCTAATCTTCTCTGCGTTCTCTCGTGTGCGCTTGTACCGCAAGACAGCGAAAGGACCGCGCGGGTTCTTGAGCGCCATGGCCAGATTTTGGCGGACGCTTTGGGCTTCGAACACGGTGGGTTTCTGAAACTTGCGCCCGATCCCCTCCATGGCGATTTGGCTTTCGGACATGCCCAGAAGCGAGACGCTCTTCTCCCCCCAGATCACGTAGCCCTCATCTGGCTTTGTCTTGCCCGTAACGATGTCCATGAAGGTAGTCTTGCCAGCTCCGTTCGGGCCGATGATCGCGCGCAGTTCAGGCTCCATGAACTGGATCGAGAGATTATTGATCGCACGAAATCCGTCGAAGGTGACGGAGACCCCGGAGACCTCAAGAAGCGTACTCATTCCGGCTTCCTCACGAGTGCATCAAAGAGGCCGCCGATGCCTTTCGGGAAGAAGAGCGTGACAGCTACAAAAGAGAGGCCCAGCAGCACCAGCCACCAATCCGTCCACTGGATCGTGTAAAACCCGAGCGGCACATCCGGCGCACCGCCGCCCGTGAACCAGCTCGACAACAGCGACACAAAGGCCGCGCCAATGACAGCACCATAGAGCCGTCCGCGTCCGCCAATCGCCACCCAAACCGCAAGGTAGATCGAGGCGATGGGTGCGATTTCACCCGGATTGATGATCCCCGCCTGCGGGTAATAAAGGGCGCCTGCGATCGCTGCCACGATGGCCGTGAAGGTAAAGACGAAGAGCTTGTAGCTCTCCACATGGTAGCCGAGGAAGCGGACGCGGGCTTCGTTGTCCCGGATCCCCTGAACCACCGAGCCCATCTTCCCTGAAATCACCCACGCAAAGAAGATGTAGCCCGCAGCCAAAGCGAGCGCCGAGGCCCAGAAGAAGACGATGGAGATGACGGCCTGCGATGTCTCTTCAAAGCCGGGGATGTTTTGCAGGCCTGAAAGGCCATTGTTCCCCCGCAAGCCGCTGTCGTTCTGAAAGAGATAGAGCGACAGCGCGAGCGTCATCGCCTGCGTTAGAATGGACAGGTACACCCCCGTCACACGGCTCCGGAAGGCCAACCAGCCAAAGACGAGCGCCAGCACGCCAGGCACGAGGACAACCATCAAGAGTTGAAGAAAGAGGCTGTCTGCAAAGGCCCAGATCAGCGGAAACTCTGACGAACCAACAACGCCAAAGATCTGATTTCCGATGGCGTCAGACACCTCCTGCGCCGTGGGGGGAAGGGGCTGGCCCGCAAGGGACTCGATCACGATCACTTCGGTGCGCGCATACATCAACCACATCCCGATCGCGTAGCCGCCAAGCCCGAAAAACGCGAAATGGCCGAGCGACAGGATCCCGCAATAGCCCCACACAACATCCATCGCCACAGCCACGAGGCAAAGACATAGCGTCTTGCCAAGGGTCTTCACAAAGCTCGTGGAGATAAGGGCAGCACCGGTCGCCTCAGAGAAAAGCGTCACCCCGAGGGTAAAGACAGCGAGCGCCAGGAGAAACCAAAGCACGGAAGGGTTTTGCGCGATGAAGGTGTTTTTCATGCTTGAGCCGTCCGTAAGCCAGTGAGCACGCGTGCGACACACGCTGACGCGGGGGAAGCCCGGCTCGGCGCCTGTGCGTGGGAATTCAGAACAGATCTCATCGCCATCAATCCGCCGCTGCCCGGCCTTTGAGGGCGACGATGCCCTTTGGCCGGAACTGGATGAACAGGATGATGAAGAGGATCATATAGGTCTGAGCCGCCAGCGTGTTGGACGGGTTGAGCCATTCGATCCCCTTCTGCAGTCCGCCGATCAGGCCTGCGCCCGCAAGCGTTCCAAAAACGCTGCCAACGCCGCCCACGACCACGGTCATGAAGCTTTGGACAATGTAGGCTTGCCCCATCTCCGAGGTCACCTGCGCGAAGAGCCCGATGGCCACGCCTGCCACGCCCGCGATACCCGAGCCAAGCCCGAAGGTGAGCATGTTGATGCGATCCGGGTTGATCCCCATCGAAGCGGCCATCCCGGGGTTCTGCGTCACGGCGCGGACCTCGAGCCCGAGCCTCGTGCGCCTCAGGACAAAGACAATGAGCGCGAGGAAGATCAGAGCCATCACAAAGATCGCGATGCGGATGTAGCTGATTGCAATCACGTCATTGAAGACAAGGGCGCCGTCGAGCCAACCTGGCGAAGTGAGCGGGCGGGCCTGCGTGCCGAAGATATTCTTTGCGAGCTGCTGGAGCGCGATGGAGATACCGAACGTGGCCAGCAATGTCTCGAGCGGTCTGTGGTAAAGCCACCGGATCACCAGCCGCTCCATCGCCACGCCTGCGCCAAAGGTTACCGCGAAAGCCAGCGGGAGCGCGATCATGATGGAGACTGTGTAGTTCGGCACGAAGAGCTGCACGACGTAGCCTGTATAGGCCCCCATCATGATGAACTCCCCGTGGGCCATGTTGATGACCCCCATTACGCCAAACGTGATGGCAAGCCCGATCGCAGCTAGGAAGTAGATCGACGCAAGGGACAGCGCATCAAGGCCGAGATCAGCGGCCTGTGACAGACCCACGCGCGTTTCGATCTGGGCGAGAGCCTGCTTGGCCGCGTCGGTCACCTCACGATCGGGTTCTGCATAGGCGGCGTAAAACACGTGGGTCTCGAGCGCCGCGGCTTGCTCCGCCGACGAGACGTAGGGAGGAACATCGCCGGTTGAAGAAAGCGCTT
>JBCBME010000094.1:0-8091 GCA_039822945.1 Pseudomonadota bacterium | reverse complement strand
CGACGAAAGTCTGGAAGCCCGCGGGGTGGTACGCGGCACCGCCTGGCATCTTGTACTTCTTCTCGTCCCAGGGCTTCACGATCTTGGGCTCGGAAAGGACCCATTCGCGCGCCGCAGCCACCGGATCGTCCACCACCTCGTCGATGAGGCCTGCGGATTTTGCAGCCTTCGGTGCGACAAGCTTGCCCTGCAAAAGGTAGGGGGAGGCACCCATGGCACCGAGCTTCCAGGCAAGCCGCGTCGTGCCGCCCGCGCCGGGGAAGATGCCCACCATGATCTCGGGCAGGCCGATCTTGGCCTTGGGGTTGTCGGCTACGAAGATGCGGTGGCAGGCCAGCGGGATCTCGAAGCCGATGCCCGCCGCCGTGCCCGCAAGTGCGGCTGCGATGGGCTTGCCGCCCTTGTTCGTCTTCGGGTCCATGCCCGCACGCTCGATTTTGCGCAGGATGCCGTGGATCGCCATGATCCCGTCAAAGAGGCCCTTGGCCGGCTCATCGCCCGCGTTCTCGCGCATCTTGGCCAGCACGTTGAGATCCATGCCGCCCGCAAACGAGCCGGGCTTGGCCGATGTGATCACAGCGCCCTTGATGGCGTCGTCGCTGAGCACCTGATCGATGAGCGCGTCGAGCTCGTAAAAGCCCGCCTCGCTCATCACGTTCATGCTCTTGCCCGGCGTGTCCCAGGAGATGATGGCGACACCGTCGTCGCCTGTTTTCATCGTAAATTCAGACATCTCTCTCTCCTTGGGTCTCGTTACACGCGCTCGAGCACGGTGGCCGCGCCCATGCCGGAGGCGACGCAGAGCGTGGCCATGCCAAGCTCCTTGTCCTGCCGCTCAAGCTCGTCGAGGAGCGTGCCGATGATGATCGCACCCGTCGCACCCAGCGGGTGACCCATGGCGATGGCGCCGCCATTCACGTTGATCTTGCCGTGATCGGCATCGAACGCCTGCATGAAGCGCAAGACGACAGAGGAAAACGCCTCGTTCACCTCGAAAAGGTCGAAGTCAGAGATCTTGAGGCCCGTCTCGGCCATCATCTTTTCCGTCACCGGGACGGGGCCGGTGAGATTGATGGTGGGGTCCGAGCCGATCTTGGCCGAATACTTGATGCGCGCGCGGGGCTTCAGGCCCATCCGCTCACCGTATTCCTTGGACCCGATCAGCACGGCCGCAGAGCCATCCACGATGCCCGAAGAATTGCCGGCGTGATGGACGTGGTTCACCCGTTCGAGATGCGGGTATTTCAGCTTTGCCACCGCATCAAAGCCGGGCATCACTTCACCCTGCTCCTTGAACGCGGCCTTGAGCGCGCCGAGCGATTGCATGTCGGTGCCGCGGCGGATGTATTCATCGTTGTCGAGGATCGGCAGCCCGTTCTGGTCGCGCACGGTGATGATGGATTTCTCGAACCGGTTCTCGTCCCAAGCCTGCGCCGCGCGCGTCTGGCTCTCAACGGCGAACGCATCCGCGTCATCGCGGGAAAAGCCGTATTCTGTGGCGATGATGTCCGCGCCGATGCCCTGAGGCACGAAATACTGCTCCATCGCGAGCGAGGGATCGACCGCGATCGCCGCCCCGTCAGAGCCCATGGCCACGCGGCCCATCATCTCTACGCCGCCGGCGATGTAGGCGTCGCCCGCGCCCGCGCGCACCTGGTTGGCGGCGAGGTTCACCGCCTCCATTCCGCTCGCGCAAAAGCGGTTGATCGAAAGGCCCGGGATCGATTCATCGAGATCCGAGCCCAGCACGGCCGTCCGCGCGAGGCAGCCACCCTGCTCCATGACCTGGGTGACATTGCCCCAGATGACAACCTCGACCGCGTGCCCTTCGAGACCGTTGCGCTCCTTGATGGCGTTCAGCATTTGGATGGAGAGACGTGCCGAGGTTACCTCGTGCAGCGCGCCGTCCTTGCGCCCCTTGCCGCGGGGCGAGCGCACGGCGTCGTAGATATATGCGTCAGTGGTCATGAACCTCTCCTTTGATTGGCGGGCGCGTGTGGTACATCGCTCCGCCAGACGTCATCAGGCCGCTGCGCCGCAGCGTGCTTTCTCAACAAGCTAAGCATTTTCGCAGGGTGACGCGAACGTCACGTGGCGTTACGTTGCCGTCTCAGCCCGAATTTTTTGCCATTCTTGCGCGTGCGCTCTTGCGCGCCCGCTGGTGACCCGACGGAAGCCTACACTGGACACAGGCAAGCGGCCCATCACGGGTTCGTGGCTTACGCCCTATCGCTCGGGTGGCCCGGCATCAGATCATAAGGGTGCTTCCAGCCCGGCACGGCCTCGATGCCGCTGAGCCAACGGTCGATGTTGGCCCACTCGGCGCGCTCAAAGCCGAAGGGCTCCGGGTAAAAGAGGTATGCGCAGCATGAGATATCTGCATGGGTCAGGCCGCGTCCCACGATCCAGTGCCGCCCCTCCAGATGCATATCAAGCGTGGTGTAGCTCGCCTTGAGCCTGCCCTTGGTGAACGCGATCACCTCCTGCGGGCGTTTCTCTTCTGGAAGAAAGTTCATGAGAAACCGTAACATACCCGCCTGTGACGAGAGCTTGTGATTGTCCCAAAGAACCCAGCGCAGCACCTCATAGCGATCCTCGGGCGCACCGCCGAGCTTGCCGGTCTTGTCCGTCACCCATTGCTGGATCGCCCCTGACTGCGTGAGGCGAAACGCTCCGTCTTCGAGGACCGGTGCCTCCGCCATGACATTGAGCGCGCGGTAATCGTCCGTACGGGCCTGACCACCAAAGAAATCAACCTTCACCGGTTCCCAATCGAGGCCGGAAAGCTCGAGCGCCAGCGCCGCTTTGTAAGAGTTTCCGCTCTCTCCGAAGCAATGGAGTTTGAGTGTCATGGGATGTCTCCGTTTGCGCTGCCGGGACTTGGGGGTTTCACACCCCCAGACCCCCGTGGAGTTATTGGGGAAAGATGAAGTTAAGGCTTTGTTCACCCAAATCGCCGCACTCTGCAAGCGCGGTACAGGCTGGAGAGTCGATGGCCGTGAAAGGTGAAGCTCTGCCCTCCCGCGTGGCTGCGCCTGGCGACCAAGCGCCGGAGGCGCAGAGCGGACCTGTCCCTCTTCATCTTTCCAAAATAACTCCCCCCGGAGGGTATCTTGGCAGATCGTGAAAGGGCGGCACGCTCGGCAGAGCACCCCGCCCGGCACCGAGCGCCGCGCGCGCAGCGCGCTACCGAAAGTTCAAGCCAGCTTCAGCTGGCGATGAAGGGAGGTGGGCGGGCCCGCCCTCGGGACAGGCGCAGGCCTTGCCCCGAATGAAAAAACGGCACCCCGGGGGAGCGCCGCTTTCAATGTCATTGATGTGAGGGATCAGAAGTTTGCCGCTTCGAGCGCCATCACCGTTTCGCCGCCGGACTGGATGCGCGCGAGATGCGTGCCCGTCATCTTGAGCGGACGCGCCATGTAATAGCGGCCCGTGGCGAGCTTGGCGTTGTAGAACTCCGTGTCGGACGCGCCGGCTTCGAGCGCCTCGTGTGCGGCCTTGGCCATCTTCGACCACATGAGGCCGAGCGCCACGTGACCGAAGAGGTGCATGAAGTCGTAAGAACCCGAGAGCGCATTGTTGGGGTTCTTCATGCCTTCCTGCATGAAATACATCCCCGCCGTCTGGAGATCCTTCGAGGCCGCCTTGAGCGGGTCGAGGAAGTCGGCCTTGAGCGCCTCGTTGCCCTCGTTCTCCTTGATGAAATCCTTCACCATCTCGAAGAACGCCATCACCGTCTTGCCGCCGTTCATGCCGAGCTTGCGGCCCACGAGGTCAAGCGACTGAACTCCGTTCGTGCCCTCGTAGATCATGGTGATGCGCGCATCGCGGACGAATTGCTCGAGCCCCCATTCCTGGGTGAAGCCGGAGCCGCCGAGCGTCTGCTGTGCGTTCACGGCCGTCTCGAAGCCCTTGTCGGTGAGGAAGCCTTTGATGACCGGCGTGAGCAGGCTCATCATATCCTCTGCGGCCTTGTCCTCGAGCCGGTGCGCGCGGTCGAGCATCGTCGAGCCCCAGTAGGTCAGCGCGCGGGCGCCTTCGACAAAGCTTTTCTGATCCATCAGGTTCCGGCGCACATCGGGATGCACAATGATCGGGTCGGCGGCCTTTTCCGGGGCTGCCGTACCGGTGACAGCACGGCCCTGGATCCGGTCGAGCGCGAAGCCGAGCGCGTTCTGGTAGGCGATCTCGCCTTGCGCATAGCCTTGCAGGCCCACGCCGAGGCGCGCCTCGTTCATCATGATGAACATCGCCCGCATGCCCTTGTGCTCTTCCCCGATGAGGTAGCCGGTGGCCTCGTCGTAGTTCATCACGCAGGTGGCGTTGCCGTGGATGCCCATCTTTTCCTCGAGGCCGCCGCAGCTGACCGCGTTGCGCGCGCCGAGCGAGCCGTCTTCGTTGATGAGGAACTTCGGAACGATGAAGAGCGAGATGCCTTTGACGCCCTCGGGGCCGCCGGGGATCTTGGCGAGCACGAGGTGGATGACGTTCTCCGACATCTCGTGATCCCCGGCAGAGATCCAGATCTTCTGGCCCGAAATCTTGAAGGTGCCATCGTCCTGCGGCACGGCCTTCGTGCGCATGAGGCCCAGATCGGTGCCGCAATGGGGCTCGGTCAGGTTCATCGTGCCCGACCATTCGCCGGTGCACATCTTGGGTAGGTAGGTCTGTTTTTGCCCCTTGGAGCCATTGGCGAGGATCGCGGCCATGTTCCCGTGGGAGAGGCCAGGATACATGTTGAAGGCCATGTTGGCCGACACCATGGGCTCCATGGCGGCGGTGTGCATGATGTAGGGCAGGCCCTGGCCGCCGTATTCCTCGGGCATGTCCATGGCCATCCAGCCGCCCTCGGCCATCTGGTCATAGGCTTCCTTGAAGCCTGCAGGCACGCGGACGACGCCGTTTTCGAGGTGGCAGCCCTCCTTGTCACCCACGGTGTTGAGTGGGTGCAGAACCTCAACGGCGAGCTTGCCGGCCTCGGTCAGGACAGCCTCGGTGAAGTCCCGATCCAGATCGGAATAGCCCGGCACGTCCTGCTCGGCGATCTTGAGAAGATCGTGGAGGATGAACTGCTGGTCTTTCGTCGGGGCGGTGAAGGTTGGCATGCGTATCTCCCTAATTCGCGTGCGAATGTTGGTGGTGTCAGGTGTCCTACTGCGCGGCTTCCGTCTGGGTCATGTCGTGGAGCACACGGTCCGCCCAGTTGAGCTGGTCGCGCAGCTCGTCGATGGCTTTGTCGAGGTCGTCGCGCTGGGCGATCATCCCCTCGAGATGTTTTTGCGCCACTTCGCGCGTTGCGCGGATCTGCGTGGCCTGGCGATCGCCGAGATCGTAAAGCGCCAGCAGCTGCCGGATCTCTTCCAGCGAAAAGCCAAAGCGCTTGCCGCGCAGGATCAGCGTCAGACGCGCGCGGTCGCGCTTGGTGTAGAGGCGCTTGGTGCCCTGGCGGATCGGCGAGATCAGCTCCTTGGCTTCGTAAAAGCGCAGCGTGCGGGGGGTCACATCGTAGGTGTCGCACATTTGGCGGATGGTCATGGTCATGTCGGTCATACTCGGGCTCACTCGTCTTGCGTCGGACGCAAACTGAGGATTCGAGCCAGACCTTACAAGCAAAGGTGACGTCAACGTAAACGTGACGCGGCGTCAGAAGATCAGGCGAAAAATTCTTGAAAATCTGCGGCCTTGGGCGCGCAATTTTATGAGGTCAAAGCGCTTTGAGCCCATGAGAACGGGTCAGGAAATCCTGACCCTCAGACACGCTCGTGTCGTAGCGTTACTGGGTCAGCTCATCGTCCGGGCGAGCGCTTGGCGCGCCGCGGCGGGATCGTCCTGAAGGCTGGCGACAAGCCCCTCGAGCTCATCGATGACACCGCGCAGCTCCACCTCTTTCTCGCGGAGCTCTGCCACCTTCTTGGTGGCGTGCTCGACAAAGGTGTCGAGCTGCTTCTGGCTGCCTTCCACTTCGTACATCAAAAGCCACTGGCGCAGCTCCTCGAGGGAAAATCCCCAGCGGCGCCCGCGCAGGATCAGCGTCATGCGCGCGATCTCTGTGGGGCCGTAAAACCGCGAGCGGCCCTCGCGCTCCGGCGACAGGAGCTCGATGTACTCGTAGTATCTCAGCGTGCGCGGCGTCACGTCGAACTTCGCGCACATCTCCTTGAACGATAGTCGTATCTCGGCCATCGGTCTCCTCCCTGGACCATAGGCTAACGGGTGGGCCCAGTTTTTCAACAGTAGACACCGCCTCGGCCTGCGTCAGATGCCCCCGACGCAGCACGCCCCCAGCAAAGAAGCGCTTGTCACGCCCCGCGGGGAGGGTGACAACGGCGCAAGACCACCAAAAGGAGCCCCGCATGGCCGCGGATCCGAAACAGCTCGCGCGGATGTTCATCGAGGCCATCCCCCATGCGCAGGCGCTTTCCATGGAGCTGACGCACATCGAAGACGGGCTCGCCGAGATCACGATGCCCTATGATGCGCGCCTCATCGGCGATCCTGCCACGGGCGTGATCGCGGGGGGCGCGGTCTCCGCGCTCATGGATACGTGCGGCGGGGCGGCGGTGATGTGTCACCCCGATCAGCCCATCGGCACGGCCACCATCGACCTCCGGATCGATTACATGCGCTCGGCCACGCCAGGGCAGGCGATCACGGCGCGGGCCGAATGCTACCATGTCACGCGCGCGGTGGCCTTTGTGCGGGCCACCGCCTTTGACGACGATCGCGACAACCCCGTGGCCGCCGCCACCGGCGCCTTCACGATGGAGCGCAAGTCATGAGCACGCTCGGGCGGCATGAGCCCGTGCAGGTGGTCAAGCAGCGGCGCGACGCGCTCCTCAAGGCGCTCGTGAGCGGCATCCCCTACATCCAGTATCTGGGCATCAGCTTTGACCGGCGCGGCGATGAGCTTACCGGGCTGCTCGCCTACGACGAAAAGCTCATCGGCAATCCGATGCTGCCCGCGCTGCACGGCGGGGTTACGGCGGCGTTTCTGGAGACGACAGCCGTCGTCACGCTGAGCTGGGCCTCGCTCTGGGCCGATCTCGAGGCTGGTGTGATCGAGACCGAGGATCCCGACCACATCAAGCTGCCGCGCCTGCCCAAGACGATCGACTTCACCGTCGACTACCTCCGCTCCGGGCAGCCGCGGGATGCCTATGCCCGCGCGCGCATCACGCGCTCCGGGCGGCGCTACGCCAGCGTGCAGGTGGAGGCCTGGCAGGACAACCGCGAGCGCCCCTTCGCCCAGGCCACCTGCCATTTCGTGATGCCCCGGCCCGCGCCCGCCGAGGATGGCTGAGGCCACCGCGCCTCAAGAGGTCACCCATGGCCGCGTGCTGCGCATCGCGGTGCCTGTGGTGCTCTCGAACGCCACGGTGCCGCTTCTCGGGATCGTAGATACCGGCGTCGTGGGCCAGATGGGGGAGGCCGCGCCCATCGGCGCCGTAGGCCTCGGCGCGGTGATCCTCTCGACGCTCTACTGGTTCTTCGGGTTTTTGCGCATGGGAACGACGGGCCTTGCCGGGCAGGCCATCGGCGCGCGCGATGTGGGGGAGACGGACGCGATCCTCGCCCGCGCGCTTCTGATCGGGGCGGGGGCGGGGCTCCTTCTGATCGCTCTGCAGGCCCCGCTCTTTTGGGCCGCGCTCCAGATCGCGCCTGCGACGGAGGAGGTGGAGGGGCTCGCGCAGAGCTATCTCGCGATCCGCATCTTCTCAGCACCCGCGGCCATCGCGCTTTATGGCATCACCGGCTGGCTCATCGCGCAGGAGCGGACGCGGGCCGTGCTCGTCCTCCAGATCTGGATGAACGGGATCAACATCCTGCTCGACCTTTGGTTCGTGCTGGGGCTCGGTTGGGGCGTGGCGGGCGTGGCCTATGCCACCTTCATCGCCGAATGGTCGGGGCTGGCGCTCGGGCTCTGGTTTTGCGCCGCGGTTTTCCGCCGCCCGCATTGGCGCGAGCGTGCGCGCCTCGCTGATCCCGCGCGGCTGGCAAAGCTCCTTTCGGTGAGCACCGACATCACGATCCGCTCGGTCCTGCTCATGGCGGCGTTTGTCTCCTTCACTTTCTTTGGCGCGCGCTTTGGGG
>JBCBME010000093.1:0-8101 GCA_039822945.1 Pseudomonadota bacterium | reverse complement strand
AGCTCACCCAGGAAGAGATCGACGCCGCTGAGAACAGCCCGGCCCACAAGCTCCAGCTGAAGTACTACGCCGCAGCAGAGGGCGAGGAAAAGCGCCGTGGCCCGCGATATACGCCGCTCTCCAAGCGTCAGGATCGCCCGGCTTCGATCCTGTGGCTGGTGAAGTTCCACCCCGAGCTCTCGGACGGCCAGATCGGCAAGCTCGTCGGCACCACGAAGCCCACGATCCAGTCGATCCGCGAGCGCACGCATTGGAACATCTCCAACATCGAGCCCATCGATCCCGTGGCGCTCGGCCTCTGCAAGCAGTCCGAACTCGACGCTGCCGTCCAGAAAGCCAACGCCAAGAAGGCCGCCGAAGGCACTGCGATGACCGATGATGAGCGTCGCAAGCTCGTGAGCACCGAGCAAAGCCTCGAGATGGATCCGGCGGAGCCGAAGATCCCCACGGCCATCAGCGGGCTCGAGACCTTCTCGCTCACCGACGCCGACGAAGACGACAAGGCCGATGAGGCGGTGCCGGACGCCGACAGCTTCTTCAACCTGCCCGACAGCAGCGACGACGACGAAGACGACAATTGATCTTGCGTGCAGCGCGTGGTGAGCTTTGCCCATGCGCTGCGCTGTTCTTGGTGCCGGCCTGATAGGTTCGGCTGCAGCCCGCCACCTTGCCGCGGCGGGCCATGACGTCACTCTCATTGGCCCGGGGGAGCCGTCTGACTGGGCGGCGCACAAGGGCGTCTTTGCCAGCCACTACGACGAGGGGCGCATCACAAGGCAGCTCGATGCGATGCCCTTCTGGGCGCGCGCCTCCAAGGCCTCCATCGCGCGTTACGCGGAGATTGAGGCCTCATCTGGCATCGCCTTTTACACCGAACTCGGCAGCATCATCGCAGCCCCGGACCTGCGTCGCGTGCGAAAGACAGCTGAGGCGCTCGAGACACCCCACCGCCGGATCGTGGCCCATGATGCAAAGGCACTTGGTTACCATCTGCCGACATCTGTCACGGTGCTCCATGAGCAGACGTCTGCCGGGCATGTCAGCCCACGACGGCTCGTTCGTGCGCAGCAGGCCGCGGCGCAGGCCTCGGGCGCCAAGCGGATAGAGGCTGTTGTCACCGGGGCCAAAGACGGGCGCGTGGAAACGGATGCGGGCACCCATGAATTCGATCAGGTGCTCTGGGCTGCCGGTGGCTTTGGCGCACCACACCTCGATATGCCGCTCAACGTGCAAGGCCGGACCGTGGCCTTCTTCGAAATCAGCAGCGAAGAGGCAGCAGAGCGCGCGGCGATGCCTCCTCTCATCCTCGCCGATGGCGGCTTGATCGACATCTACCTCTTGCCGCCCATCCAGTACCCCGACGGTCGCTGGTACTTCAAAATCGGAGGCGGGCCACACGACACGCGGCTACGCACGGAGGAGGAGATGCGCGGCTGGTACAAGGGCGGCGGCGATGCGGAGGCCGCCCGACAGCTCGGAGCGATTTTCAGGACGCTGGTACCTGACGCAAGGGTGCTCTCAGAACACATGGCGCCGTGTGTGACGACATATGCCCCTGATGAGCTGCCCTATATCGGCCGGCTGGATGCTAAAACGGCAGTCGCTACGGCGGGGAATGGGCGTGGCGCGAAATGCTCCGACGAGCTCGGTCGCCTTGGAGCCGAGGCTATGATGGGCCGCTGCGAGCCAGAGCTCGATCCCGCACGCTTCCGTTAGCGGGTGATGAGCGCCACGAGCCGGCGTGCAATGGGTGCCACCACGAGAACTGCTGGGAACGCAATGGCCCAGGATGCGAGCCAATTCGACATCCAGACGCTAAAGAGACCTTCCACCAGCCCCAATGCGCGCAACGTCGAGACCCCTGACACAAGAAGCGACATGAGGCAGGAGAGGAAAAAGCCGAAGACAACGGGTGAGAAACGCGCAGGTATCATGGTCACACGGTACGCTGTGATGGCACAATGCAAAACCCGTGGCGCACCTGATTTCTCGGCAACTGAGAGCGCACCGAGCATCTCGCGCCCAGTGTTGTCACGCGTCTTTCAAGACACCCAAGGGGCGCATCCTTTCCACGACGTCGGGCGAGGTGATCCAGGCAGCAAATGAACGGGTGGCCGCGTTCGCCCCCGCCCTGACGCAAAAGGCCAGATCAATGTGGACGCCCAACTCGAACGGGCAGATCGCGCGCGGGGTGACGCCCTCCACAGGTGCGATGTTGCTTAGGGGCAGACCCGCCACATCAACCTCCCCCGCCAGCAAGGCCTTCATGGGCCCACCCCCCGGCAGAAGGCGCAGCTTGCCCTGCATCTCTCGGGTGATCCAGAGCCGTTCAGCTAGCCGTGCGAATTGGGCACCGCTCGTGCCGAGCTCAGTGATGCCAATGCTCTCAGCGGCTCTCAGGAAATCGGCAATAAGATGCGGCTCGCGCAGTGCCGGGGCGTCTTCGTGTCCTCGCACGGCAAAGGCAAGAGGGGCCGAACCCAGCATGCGCGTGCCACCGTCGCAATCGCCAGCCGCGACGATCTGGTCGATGTAGACCGGATTGGAAAGCGCGATGGACCAGTCCGCGCCACCTGTGATGTGGGCAGGCACTTCTGGATTGAGCATGATCGCGCTCTCAAACCCATGCCCGGTGGCGGAGGTGAAGGACGGTGCGATGATCTCGAAGATCTCCTTGAGCGCCACCGGCACCACGATCTTCACCGTTTCGCTCATGCCGCTAGCTGACCCACCCAAGACCGTCGCGGGTGGCACCGGCGGGGGTGTATTCACCGCTCACCCAGCCGTCATAGCCCGCCTTGTCGAGGGTCTCAAAGAAGGTCGGGTGATCGAAGGGCGCCGAGGACGGCTCATGCCGATCATCGCCGTTACCTACCTGGATATGCGCCGCGCGGGCGCTGTGCTTTGCCCAAGTGGCGCAAACATCCCCGGTGATCTGGTGCGCGTGAAAGGTGTCGAATTGCAGCGCGAGGTTCGGCGCACCCACCGCGTCGATGATCCGCGCCGCCTGATCGTAGTCATGAAGAAAGTAGCCGGGCATCGTACCCCGGTTTATGACTTCGACGGTGATGGTGTGGCGCGGTGCCTCCGCACAGGCCCATCGCAGGTTCTCGATGAAACACGCTTCCGCCTCCGGGCCTTCGGCCACGCCGGACATGACATGTAGAAACTGTGGCTTCAGGACACTCGCATAACGCAGGACCCGGGCAAAATCCTTGCGAAAGCGCATCTCAAGATGCGGGATCGCGGCCCAGCCCTGTTCGCCGCCGACATAGTTCGGGGGCGGACAATTGATGAGAACCATCTGAACGTTGTGAATGACACAAGCGTCCCGCAGCTCTTGCGCGTTCACATCGTAGGGAGACAGGATCTCGACGCCGGTGAAGCCCGCATCAGCGGCGGCTTCAACGCGTTCGATCAACGGGAGTTCTGAAAAGAGCCATGTGAGATTGGCGCAGAACTTCGGCATTTCAGAAGCTTTCCACGTAGGGGCGCACCGTCAGCTCGTTGGACCACGCAGAGCGGGGCTGATCCACCAGATGCATGTAGCTGTCGGCGATCGCATCGGGCGACAGGCGTGCGTCATTGCCCGGTGCGGTGGCAATCGCGCCATCGATGTTGATCCAGGCGACATGGATGCCCTGTGGGTGGAGTTCCCGCGACATAGATTGCGCGAGCCCGCGCTGGGCAAACTTGCCCATGGCAAAGACGGCTGATTTCGGAAAGCCCTTCACTCCGGCCGAGGCGCCCGTGAAAAGGATTGTCCCTTTGACATCGCCCTCCTGGCTCAGCATCCGCTCGGTGGCGAGCTGCCCGGTGATAAGCGCGCCGGTCGCGGTGACGTCTATGGCCTCGCGCGCCTCGGTGATGTCGATTTCGGTCAGCGCGCCGCGAACCCGAGCCGACGGGTTGTAAATCAGCACGTCAATGCGGCCTTCGATCTGCTCAAAGATCTCGCGCATGCGGCCCGCATCGTTGCCTTTACCGAGGTGAAGCTCGGCACCTGTCTCAGCGGCGACCTCTTCTGCGCGCCCACCGCTGCGGGCCACGAGATGAACGGGCCCCCGGGCCGCCAGCCGCCGGGCCAGCGCTGCAGAAAGCCCGGAGCCCGCGCCCACGATGAGTGAAGTCATGACAGCTCCTCCGCAGGGATGATCGGAAAGAATGTCCCCGACGACCAAACGCCAAACCAATCGGCGCCGTCATGCTCCACCACCTTTCCCAGATCGACGAGCCGGTAAAAACTCTTCCGATCAATGAGCGCTTCGAGATTGGCACGCATCAAGACGTAGGGTGAGGGCTCACCGGTTTCCGCGTCACGTACCACGCGGATCGGATTGTCCGGCCCGGCCACCGCGCTGTCGCCCACATGGGTGGTGAAGGTCAGTACCTGATCCTGGCCCTCGCCGTCCGCGGTGAAGTCCTGCGCGACGAAGGGCGCGTCCTCTACGCGAATCCCCACTTTTTCGACCGGCGTGACAAGGAAATAGTCCTCCCCGTCCTTTCTCAGGATCGACGAGAAAAGCTTTACGAGCCCCGGCCGCCCGATCGGCGTGCCCATGTAAAACCACGTCCCATCGCGTTTGATTTCCATGTCGAGGTCCCCGCAAAAGGGCGGGTTCCAGAGGTGAACCGGCGGATGCCCTTTTTTCTTGCTGGCTGCCTGCGCAGACGCCGCGAGGCTTTCAGCCGAGGGTTTCACGATATTTTCAGCGGACATCGTTTTTGCCATTCCCCAATCTGCCATTAGTTTGAGTGCATATAGCGGCGACAGGAGAGAGACCATGACCGACCAAACCGATCTTGTCGCTGACATCGAAGAGCTGGGCGAAAAGCTGCAGGCTGCACGCGAAAGCATCGGCGCGCGCTTTATCGGTCAATCCCGCGTGGTGGAGCTCGTTCTGGCGGCCCTCGTGTCCGGGGGCCACGCACTGCTGATCGGCCTGCCCGGCCTCGGAAAGACGCGTCTGGTCGATACGCTGGGCACTGTCATGGGGCTTGAAGACAACCGCGTTCAGTTCACGCCAGACCTTATGCCCGCCGACATCCTCGGGTCCGAAGTGCTGGAGACAGCGGCCGACGGCACGCGATCCTTCCGCTTCATCGAAGGGCCGGTCTTTTGCCAGCTCCTGATGGCCGACGAAATCAACCGGGCGAGCCCGCGAACCCAATCCGCCCTTCTTCAGGCCATGCAGGAGAAAAGCGTGACCGTGGGTGGCGTGTCCCGGCCGCTGGGCAAACCCTTTCACGTGCTCGCCACTCAAAACCCGATTGAGCAGGAGGGGACATACCCCCTCCCCGAAGCGCAGCTTGACCGCTTCCTCGTCGAGGTGAACGTGCCGTATCCTGACCGCCAGACGGAAAAAGACATCCTCATCGCCACCACGGGTGTGAGTGATGCCCAATCCGTCAATGTCTTTTCCACCGAGGAGCTCATGGCAGCCCAAGTGCTCGTGCGCCGGATGCCTGTGGGGGATGCGATCGTTGAGGCGATCCTCGATCTCGTGCGCGCGTTCCGTCCGGCGGAAGCTGACGCGCCGCAGATCGTGCGCGACAACGTGAGCTGGGGCCCCGGCCCGCGTGCTGCACAGGCCTTCATGCTCACCGTGCGCGCGCAGGCGCTGCTGCAGGGCCGCCTTGCGCCTTCAATGGAAGATGTGATCGCCATGGCGAAGCCAGTGCTGAGCCACCGGATGGCGCTGAGCTTCTCAGCGCGCGCGCGGGGTGAGGATCTCGGCGCAATCATCGACACCGTCACCGCACAAGTGACCCGGATCGAGGCGGCTGCGTGACCGAACCGCTCGCCCTGCGCGCCTCCGCCGAAGAGCTCGCTGCCCCCTTCCCGCGCCTCTTGGCCGGGGCGGAGCAACTCGCCGCGACGGTGCTTATGGGCGACCACGGCCGCAGACGTGCCGGAACGGGTGATGACTTCTGGCAATACCGCCCCGTTCAGCAGGGTGATGCGGCGCGGATGATCGATTGGCGTCGGTCGGCCATGGCCGATGTTGAGTTTGTCCGCGAACGGGAATGGCAGATCGCGCAATCCGTCATCCTTTGGGTCGATCACGCGGCCTCCATGGATTTCTCGTCCGCAGGTGTCACCAAGGCAGAGCGTGCGCGGCTTTTGGCACTGGCTATCTCGATCCTGCTCCTTCGCGGGGGCGAACGCGTGGGCCTGACCGGCTTTACGCTGCCGCCGCGCGCCGGAGAGCACCAGATCGAGCGTCTCGCCGCTGCGCTGAGCTTGCCGGGCGATGGCCCTGATTTCGGAGAGCCCGAGGCGCGGGGCATGCTCCCACACTCGCGCGCGCTCTTCATTAGTGATTTCATGGGGGATCCGAAGCCCGTTGAAGACGCGCTGAAGAAAGCCGCTGATCGCGGCGTCGGTGGCGCCCTTTTGATGGTGCTCGACCCGGAGGAAGAGGCCTTCCCCTACGATGGCCGCACCATCTTCGAAAGCATGGGCGGTGGTGTGCTGCACGAGACCCTGAAGGCTGGCGATCTGAAATCTCGCTATCTCGAACGGCTCGCCGCGCGCAAAGACCTCCTCCAGGGTTGGGCGCGTGCTGCAGGGTGGCAATTCCACGTGCACCGCACGAACGATAACGCACAGCCCGCGCTGCTCTGGCTCTACGGCGCAATGGAGCGGCATCACTGATGTGGACGCTCGGCCCCCTCGGCTTCGCGGCCCCCCTCCTTTTGCTGAGCCTTCTGGCCCTGCCGATCCTATGGCTTCTGCTGCGGGCTGTCCCACCCGCGCCGATCCGTCGGCGCTTTCCGGGGGTGGCGCTGCTCCTCGGCCTCGCGGATGACGAAACGCAAACGGACAAGACCCCCTGGTGGCTGCTCCTGCTTCGGATGCTCGCCGTGGCGGCCGCAATCATCGGATTTGCGGGGCCCGTGCTGAACCCGGAGACGGAGGATGCAGGGTCCGGCCCGATCCTCGTTCTTCTCGATGGTGGTTGGGTGGAAGCGCCGAGCTGGCCCGCGCGAATGGAGCGTGTAGAGGCCCTCTTGTCCGATGCCGCACGCGACGGGCGGCCCGTCTCGATCGCGCAGCTCACGGCCCAAGACGAGGTCACATTCCAAGGCGCCGAGAACTGGTTGAGCAGGCTTGCCGGGTTCCAGCCCGCACCCTGGGTGCCCGATGAGGCTGCCCATGCCGAATTTGCTGCCCGCATCGCCGCGCTCGACGATTTCGAGACATTCTGGATGTCAGACGGGATTGCCCGCCCCGGACGGGAGAGCTTGCTCGCCGCGCTCGAGGCGAAGGGGCCGGTCCGCGCCTTTGAAAGCCCGCGGCCTGTCTTTGGTCTCGAGCCCGTTCGTTTCGAGGATGGAGAGGTGCGCATCACCGGCCACCGCTTGCGCGGCGCGGGTGAGCAGACAGCCTCGATCCAGGCCTATGGCCGCGATCCGTCCGGGACGGAGCGTGTTCTCGCGACGGCCTCGCTCGATTTCCCGGATGGAGCGGCGCAGGCGGGCACCGCGCTGGTCTTGCCGCCCGAGCTGCGCAATCGCATCACGCGGTTTGCGGTGGCGGGCATGCGCTCGGCCGGGTCCGTATCGCTCACAGATGATGGTCTCCGACGTCGTGAAGTCGCGCTGATCGCCGGCCGGGAGGATCGCGAGGGGCTGCAGCTTCTGTCGCCTCTGCACTACCTCAATCAGGCGCTCGTACCCACGGCCGACATCATCGATGGGGCGATGTCAGACATCCTGCTCGCTAACCCGGATGTGATCATTCTGGCCGATGTGGCGCAGGTCTCTGACGCGCCTGATATCCTCGAATGGGTGGAGCAGGGCGGGGTGCTTCTGCGTTTCGCGGGTCCGCGCCTTGCGGCGTCTGATCTGGGCCGTGATGTGGAGGATCCGCTCCTGCCGGTGCGGCTCCGTGCGGGCGGCCGCTCCATTGGGGGCGCCATGTCCTGGGGCGAGCCGAAGACATTGCGCGAGTTCGGGCCGAGCTCCCCGTTCTTTGGCCTCACTGTCCCCGAAGAGGTGAGCGTGAGCGCGCAAGTCCTCGCGCAGCCCGATCCGGATCTTGCCGAACGCACGATTGCCACGCTCGCCGACGGCACCCCGCTCGTGACCCGCAAAC
>JBCBME010000092.1:0-8114 GCA_039822945.1 Pseudomonadota bacterium | reverse complement strand
AAGCCGCCATCGCCGCGCGGTGAAGGTCTGGGACAAGCGCGAGTTTCGCAACCTCGACGACAGCGTCGAGCTCGGCACGCGCAACATCAAGGTAGCCCTCAAGCGCCTGAGACGGTGGGCGCGCGACGGCGCGGCGGATGAGCTCGACCTCGACGGGACGATCCGCGCCACCGCCGAGCACGGCTATCTCGACGTCCAAACCCGCCCCGAGCGCAGGAATGCGGTCAAGGTTTTGCTCTTTCTCGACGTGGGCGGCTCCATGGACCCGCACATCAAGGTGGTGGAAGAGCTCTTTTCGGCGGCGCGGGCGGAGTTCAAGCACCTCGAGTACTTCTACTTCCACAACTGCCTCTATGAGGGCGTGTGGCGCGACAACAAGCGCCGCTGGAATGCGCAGACGCCCACCCACGAAGTGCTGCGGACATACGGGCCCGATTATCGCTGCATCTTTGTGGGGGACGCGTCGATGTCGCCCTACGAGATCGCCATGGCGGGCGGCGCCAACGAGCATTGGAATGACGAGGCCGGGCAGGTTTGGCTGTCCCGCGCGCGCGACCAGTGGCCCGCGCATCTCTGGATCAATCCGGTGCCCGAGAAGTGGTGGGAGTACACCCAGTCCATCCATATGATCCGCGCGATTTTCGAGGATCGCATGGTGCCCATGACGCTCGACGGGATCGAAACGGGCATGAAGCTTTTGACGCGGGGCTGAGGCGCCCTGCCCGCCTTGCTTCGCGCCCGAGCCACGCCCATATCCCTGCCATGGCACTCCTGACCCCGATCATACTCGCCCTGCTCTACGGGCTCGTGATGATGCGCTTTTCGGCGTGGTCGACGAAGCGGCATCTGAATGAAAACTCCCGCCCGCTCACCGACCCCGCGTTTGAGCCGCTCATCCGCGACATGGCGCGCGCGCTCGATCTGCCGAAGATCGATGTGCACGTCTACGAGGTGGAGATGATCAACGGGCTCGCGGCGCCTGACGGGCGGATCTTTGTCACGCGGGGCTTTCTCAATGAGTACAAGCGCGGCGGCGTGACGGGAGATGAGCTTGCCAGCGTCGTAGCCCACGAGCTCGGGCATGTGGCGCTTGGCCATACGCGGCGACGGATGATCGATTTCTCCGCCCAGAACGCGGCGCGCGCGGCACTGACGATGGTGATCGGGCGCTTTATCCCGTTCATCGGGCCGTGGATCGCGAACGCGTTGATTTCGCTTTTTGCCGCGAAGCTGAGCCGTGCGGATGAGTATGAGGCGGATGCCTATGCCTCGGCCCTGCTGATGAAGTCGGGGATCGGGACGGCGGGGCAGAAGAGCCTTTTTGCCAAGCTTGATGCGCTCACGAAGTCGCGCGCGGGGCAAGCACCGGCATGGCTTCTCAGCCACCCGAAGAGCCATGAGCGGATCGCGGCCATCGAGGCCAACGAGGCGCGCTGGACGCAGGCCTAGCCTGTGGTCTCGAGCGCTTTGGCGAGGCGCGGCAACCTGCATTTCTTGAGCATCGCGCGGCGCGTGGCGGGGCAGCCATCCATCCCCTGCGCAGCCTCCCAGACCTCTTCCACGGCGGCGCGGATCGCCTCGGGGTGGGTTACAAAGAGCGCGGTGAGGAAGTGGTCGGGCGTGTCGCGGCGGATCCCCTCCTCATGGAGGGTGCCGCGCGGGAAATCCTTGGAATTCTCGGTGAGCAGCACCTCGGCCGAGCCCGCGATGGCGGCGGCCAAAACGTGGATGTCGTTCTCATCAGGCAGGTAGAGGCGCGCCTCGTCTCGTGCGCGGGGTGTAACGGAGGCGTCGGGCCAAAAGCCGCGCAGCACGGCGATCTCGCCCTCGGCCTGCGCCCCTGCCACGGGGCCAAGGCGGGCGGCGGCGCGACGCCATTCTTCAAGGATGCGGTCCGACCAGAGCGGCGTGTAGGTGCCCGCGCGGGCGGCCTTCAGCAGGACCTCTCGCTGGACGGTGGGGTAGAGCACGCAGGCATCGAGGAGGACCTTCATGCGAGCCTCAGGAAGAGTGCCTTGAGGTAGGATGTCTCCGCCAGCGCGGGGTGCTGCGGGTGGTCGGGCCCGGCGGCACCGGTATGCAGCAGCTGTGCCGCGCGCCCGGCCCGCGCGACGCCGCGGAGGCTCGCGGCGCGGAACTTCTCGAGTGTGGCGGCGTGGGAGCAGGAACAGAGCACGAGCGTGCCGCCCGGCGCCACGAGCGGCGCGGCAAGGCGGGCGGTTTTCTCGTAGGCGCGGAGGCCGGCCTCGAGCGCGGGTTTCGCGGGCGCAAACGCAGGAGGGTCGCAGATGACGTGATCGAAACGTGCGCCCTCCTCCCCCAGCCGTGCCAGCGCGTCGAAGGCATCGCTGCGCTGGGTGCCAAACCGGGCCGTGGCGTCCATTGCCGCCGCGCCCTCGGTGGCGAGCGCAAGCGCGGGTTCGGAGCCGTCGATGGCGGTGACGTGGTCGGCGCCCGCCGCCAGTGCAGCAAGGCCAAAGCCCCCCACATGGGAGAAGACGTCGAGGACGCGGCCCCCGCTCACAAAGCGCTGGAGCGTGGCGTGGTTGGGGCGCTGATCGTAGAAGAGGCCGGTCTTTTGCCCCTCCATGAGGTCGGCCATGTAGGTGGCGCCGTTCATGGGTACGGGCAGCGCCGCGTCCGGCCCCTGCCCGCGCAAGACGGCGCGGAGCTCTGGCAGGCCCTCGCGGCTGCGGGAGCGGCCTGTGCCATTCAGGATCACGTTGGGCATGCCGAGTGTGGCCAGCGCCTCTGCGATCTCGTCTTTGCGGGTGTCGGCCCAGGCGGCGTTGGCCTGAAGCACGGCGGTGTCGCCGAAGCGGTCAATGACGACACCGGGCAGCCCGTCCCCCTCCGCGTGAACGAGGCGGTAGAAGGGCGCGTCATAGAGGCGCTCCCGCAGGGCCAGCGCATAGGCGAGCTTACCGGCAATCCAGTTTGCGTCGATGGTGTCGGCCACCTCGCGGCTCAGGATCCGTGCGGCGATTTTCGAGGCCATGTTGACGGCCACGAGGGCGACGGGCGTGCGCCCTGCATCCTCCAGCACAGCGATGGTGCCGGGCGCGATCTTTTTGGTGCGTCGGTCAGTGACGAGTTCGTTGTCGTAGACCCAAGGATGCCCGTGACGCAGCCGGCGGGCGTCTGCGTTGGGCTTGAGCCGGATGACGGGGCGCTCAGACTGCATGGCGGAAACGAAAAAGGGGTGGCGTCATGCCACCCCTCTAGGGCCTAGGCCCGAGGATGTGTAGCGGCGATTATGCCTCTTCAGGTGCGGCGCCGGTGGCCACGAGGGGGCGCGTCAGCTCAAGCTTGATGAGTTCGACGAGGTGGCCGTGGATGCGCGATTTCTGCGAGATGCCGTTGGCCTCTGCTGCGAGGGCCACGCGACCGCCAAGGGCGTCGAGATCTGCGATCACCTTACGCGTCGGCACGATGACGGCGCCGGTTGCTGCGTCGCGAACGGTCATGTTGAAGCGGATGGAGTGGACGCCGCCGATCGTGTAGCGGGCTTTCTCCGTCAGGGAGTGAAAGCGCGTGACTTCCACATCGACGAGAACGGGCTGGATCCCTTCGAGCTGCTGGGTGCCCTCCTGGAAGGCCGTGCCCACAAGCTGGGTGATCTGCTGGTGACGGTTGCCCATGGGCTCACCGCGCCAGACGATGTCTGCGACGGGGTAGTAAACGTTGGCTTCCGAGACGCGGAGGCTTTTGGGGACCCGCACGCGCAGCTCTGTGACGTCAAAGGACGGCGCGGCTTGCTGGAAACCCGGCACTTCGAGCGGTGCCGAACGCGTGGCCATGTCGGTTGTGGCGCATGCGGCCAGCGAGAAACCAAGCACGGAAAGAGCCAGAAGGCGGAAGATGCGGGGCATGGTGTGTCCTCTCATGTGATCCCAACGGTCAGGACCTGAGTGACATCCAAAACGGGCGCGAATGGGGCAGATTTAAGATTAATTGTGTGCAATTGCGCCTGATTGGCCTGATTGAGGGCCAATTTCGGGGTGTCTTTGGGCGTTTCACAGGCATGCACCTGGCACATGGCGGGTATGCGCGGGCTGGCGGCACGGGCATTTGTTAGCGCTATCAATTTTGCCCTTTTTGTGCTAGGAGCGCCGCAAGTTCAGCTCCAGCCCCAAGCCAGGAGACGCCCATGTCGCTCAACGACACGATTGCCAAGGTCACTGATCGCATCATCGCCCGCTCAGCTGAGGCCCGCGCCACTTATGTGCACCGCATGGAGGCCGCCGCGGCCGAGGGCCCTCGGCGCGCGCATCTAACCTGTGGCAACCAGGCCCATGCCTACGCGGCCATGGGCGAAGCGAAATCAGACCTCTCCGAGGGCCGCGCCCCCAATATCGGGATCATCACCGCCTACAACGACATGCTGAGCGCGCATCAGCCCTTTGAGCGCTTTCCAGATCTCATCCGCCAGACCGCGCGGGCGCGCGGCGCGACAGCGCAGGTGGCGGGCGGTGTGCCCGCGATGTGTGACGGCATCACCCAGGGCCAGGTGGGGATGGAGCTTTCGCTTTTCTCCCGCGACGTGATCGCGCTCGCCACGGGCGTGTCACTCTCCCACAACTGCTATGACGCGGCGCTTTATCTCGGGGTTTGCGACAAGATCGTGCCGGGGCTGGTGATCGGGGCCGCGACGTTTGGCTATATCCCCGGCATCTTCATCCCCGCAGGGCCGATGGTGAGCGGGCTGCCCAACGATGAGAAAGCCGCTGTGCGCAAGAAATTTGCCGCAGGCGAGGTGGGCCGCGAGGAGCTGATGAAGGCCGAGATGGCCTCCTATCACGGGCCGGGCACCTGCACGTTCTACGGCACAGCCAACTCGAACCAGATGCTCATGGAGTTCATGGGGCTGCACCTGCCGGGCGCGAGCTTTATCAACCCGGGCACGCCGCTGCGCGACGCGCTGACGGTGGCAGGCGTGGAGCAGGCACTGAGCATCACGGCACTCGGCAACGATTTCCGCCCCGCCTACCGCGTGCTCGACGAGAAGGCCTTCGTGAATGGCATCGTGGGGCTCATGGCCACCGGCGGCTCCACGAACCTCGTGCTCCACTTGCCCGCGATGGCGCGGGCGGCGGGCGTGCTTCTGGAGCTGGAGGACTTTGCCGAGATCTCAGCAGCGACGCCGCTCATGGCCAAGGTCTATCCAAACGGGCTCGCGGATGTGAACCATTTCCACGCGGCGGGCGGGCTCGGCTACATGATTGGCGAGCTTCTCGATGCGGGGCTGCTCCATGGCGACACCGTCACCGTGAAGGGCGACGGATTGCGCGACTACACCCATGATGCCCAGCTCCAGAACGGGCGCGCGACCTGGGTTGATCCGTGGCGCGACGCCCCGAGACAGAGCCAGAATGCCAAGATCCTGCGCCCGGCTAATGATGCATTCCAGACATCGGGCGGGCTGAAACGGCTCCAGGGCGGGCTCGGCACCGGCGTCATGAAGGTCTCTGCCGTGGCAGAGCATCTGCAAGAGACCACCGCCCCGGCGCGGGTCTTTGAAAACCAGGAGGACGTGAAGCGCGCGTTTCAGAAGGGGGAGTTCACCTCCGACACGGTCGTCGTCGTGCGCTTTCAGGGGCCAAAGGCCAACGGGATGCCCGAGCTTCACAACCTCACGCCTTGCCTCTCGGTCTGCCTCGACCGGGGGATCAAGATCGCGCTCGTCACCGATGGGCGCATGTCGGGGGCCTCGGGCAAGGTGCCCGCGGCGATCCATGTGAGCCCGGAGGCCGCCGATGACGGCCCGCTGGCCTATGTGCGCGACGGCGATCTCATCCGCGTGGACGCAAAGGCTGGTCTCCTTGAGAACCTCAACACCACGTGGCGGCAGCGCAGCCCGGCGGTGCCGGATCTGTCAGACAATGGGCACGGTGTGGGGCGCGAGCTCTTTGAGGTGTTCCGCCGCAATGCCGGAAGCTCGGCCAGCGGCGCGGGCACAGTTGTTTAAGGAAAGGACGACGCCATGACACCTCAGGAGCAATCCGAAGCTGCCGCCGCAATCTGTGGCGCGGCCCCCGTCATACCGGTGCTCGTGGTGGAGGATGTCTCCGCCGCCGAGGGGCTCGCGCTGGCGCTTGTCGCGGGCGGGACCCCGGCGCTCGAGGTGACGCTGCGGACGCCAAGCGCGCTCGACGTGATCCGGGAGATGGCGCAAGTCCCGGGCGGGATGGTGGGGGCAGGCACGCTGCTCAATGGCCGCGATGTGGAGCGCGCAAAGGACGCGGGCGCCACCTTTGGCGTCTCCCCCGGATCCACGGAGGACGTGATCGATGCCTGCGTGGCCAATGATCTGCCGCTCATCCCCGGAGCGGTGACGGCGAGCGAGGTGATGGCGCTTCTCGACCGGGGCTACACGATCCAGAAATTCTTCCCGGCTGAGGCGGCGGGGGGTGCGAAGCTCCTCAAAAGCTATGCCTCGCCACTGCCGCAGGTGCGGTTTTGCTCCACGGGGGGCGTGAGCCCGGCCAATGCGGGCGACTATCTGGGGCTGCCCAACGTGATCTGCGTAGGCGGCAGCTGGCTTGCACCGCAACAGGCGGTCGCCGCGGGCGACTGGGCGCAGATCGAAACGCTGGCGAAGGCGGCCTCCGCCCTATCCTAATCGGGCCTAGCCTAGCCTGGCAGCGCGCCCGCCACGACGCTTGGCCTTGGGCGGGGCGTCGAGGGCCGCGCGCAGCGTCTCTGTCATCGGATGATCCGGCGCCTCGGCCCCGTAGGTGTCGATGAGAAAGCGCACATGCTCGAGCGTATCTTGGCCCGGGGCCACGTTGATTGCCCAGTCGAGAAAGATCGACCGGCACTCCCCGCTGGTGATGCCCTCAATGCGGTAGCTTTCGCGGATAAGGCCCTTTGGGTCCGCCACTTTCAGGTCCATGGCACGCTCCTTTGATGCTGGCGTCAGCTAGCCTGCGCGCCCCAGCTAGCAAGGGCCTGGGTGATGCGCGTGTCTGTGAGCGTCGCGCGCTGGTCCAAAGCCGCCACGAGCGCGGCTTCGGTTTCGTGCGAGGTCTCGCGCAGAAGGAAGGCCGCGCCGCCTGCGCCGAGGCTGGCCGAACCGGGGCCGCTGAGCCCGACAAGGCGGGAGGCGGCGCGCAGCTGCCAAAGGAGGCGTGCCGCTTCCTGCAATGCGTCGGTGTTGGAAAGAAGCGCCGCCCCCGCGGCGAGCTGGCCTGCTACGTCGTGAGCGTCCGAGCCGGTGAGGAGCGCGAGGGTCTGCGCAAAGAGCTCGAGATCCTGAAGGCGGCCAGCGCCATCCTTTGCCGAAAGCCCCCCCTCGCCCGGGCGGGCGGCGGCGATGCGTGCGCGCATCTCGGCGACGTCTTGGGCCACTTTGGCCCGGTCGCGCGGAGCCGCGAGGAGCGCGCAGCGGAAGGCCTCCACGCGGGCACCAAGCGCGGGCGGCCCGGTCAGGACGCGGGCGCGGGTGAGCGCGAGATGCTCCCACGTCCAGGCGCTTTCGCGCTGGTAGGTCTCCCACGAGCCCATGGAGACCGCCACCGGCCCGTTGCGGCCCGAGGGGCGGAGCCTGAGATCCACCTCGTAGAGGCGCCCCTGCGCCATGGGCGCGCTGAGCGCAGTGACAAGCGCTTGCGTGAGCCGGGCGTAGTAGGGCCGCGTGGCGAGCGGGCGGGGCCCGTCCGAGCCCTCCTGCCCGTCCGCGTCGTAGATGAGGATAAGATCAAGGTCGGAGGCCGCATGGAGCCGCCCCGCCCCGAGGGAGCCCATCGCCACAACGACCGCCCCCTGCCCCGGAGGCAGCCCGTGCTTGCGCGCAAATTCGGCCACGACGACGGGCCAGAGCGCGCGGAGCACGGCCTCGGCAAGCTCGGCGTATTGGGCGCCCGCCGCCTCGGCGTCGATGAGCCCGCGCAAGTGGTGGACACCCACGCGAAAGTGCCATTCTCGCGCCCAGCCCCGAGCGGCATCGAGCGCGGCCTCGTAGTCGCTCTGCGCTGCGAGCCGCGCGCTCAACGCCTCGGTGAGCGCTTGAGAGCCTGGCCAGGGGGCAAAGAACGCCCCGCCGATCACGGCGTCAAGCACGGCGGCGTTGCGCCCGAGATACTCGGCCAGAGGCGATGCGACGGCGGCGATCT
>JBCBME010000091.1:0-8149 GCA_039822945.1 Pseudomonadota bacterium | reverse complement strand
GAGGGCGGGAGACGGGGTGGGCTTTCTGCCGGGGAGGCACATGGTCAAGATCCTTTTGGGGCTGGGGGGAGATAGGCGAATTGCAGGAACGGAACGGCGCCCTCGACGCCAAAGCCGGGAAGCTTGGCCTCGAGGTGGAAGTCGCAGGCGGCAAGGAAGCGGGGCGCGGTCGGGTGATGCGCCCAGCATCGGGCCTCGATGCGGTTGATGGCCTTCTCGGCGCAAATGAGGGGCAGCTGCGCGCGGATCTCGCGCGCAGCCGTGACGAGCTGGCGGCGATAGGTCGTGTGCGACTTCGCCAGGAGCGCCGCCTGGGCTACGCCGGCCATGCCACTGAGGGACACGCCCAGGACCGCAAAAGGCCGCGGGTTGATCTCGCAATCGGTGGTCAGCACGTAGCTGGCCAGCCGCAGCGGCTCGAGGGCGCGCCATTCGCTAAAGAGAGCGAGCGCCTGGGGTGGCTGACCGCGCACGAGCGAGGCCTCGAGGTAATCGTCATGATCCAGCCACCGCAGCACGTCGAACGCGCGGGCGTCGGTGTAGGGCTCGATCCTGATGCGTGCGGACATTGGCAAGATCCTCGGGAAAGGGCCGGCGGCCGCGCGGCCGCCGGCGTGGGTGTCACGCGCTAGGCGGCTGCGAGCGCCGCGCGGCGCACCTTGGCGGCCCAATTCAGTAGGGCCTGGCGCGCATCAGGGCGGCCTTTTGCCGTCACCTTGTGCATCGTCACGACGTGCAGGCGGCCGGGCGCGCCATCGATCCTGAGCTTGTGCTCGCGCTTGAGCTCATCGGCTAGGGTGGCGCGGTCGGCGTGCGCCTCGATGTGCTCAGCCAGGGGCAGGCATTTCTTGAGATCGATCTGCGCCGCGTTGGGTTTCTTGGTCATGCTGTGTCTCCGTAGGGTTGGTGGATGTTCCACTCAGTGCTGAGGCCGCTGCTTTCTCCCGACGGGCGGGGGCCTCGTTTCCGGCCGCCGTAGTGGCGGTGGTCGATGTCGGGCAATCTGTTGGCGTAGGGGGACGTGCCGTCCTCGAGGTGCTCGCTCAAAAGCAGGTATTGGAGAGCGTCGTGGATGTTCGCCTCGGTGAAGCTCTTATCCGGCACCTTGGCCTTTTCGCCGGTCTTCTCGTTCACCTTGTCCGTCCAGACGTAGCGAGCCTCGAAGCCTCGGATTAGGAATTTGCAGCCGGGATCGATGACGATACCCGGCTCCCCGTTCTCCAAAGGCGCATCGAGGGCGGCGCGCACCGCCTCGAGGCGCGGCTGGATCCGGTTTGTACCAATGACCTGTGGCCGCACGTCGATGCCGGCGGCTTTGCTGACCTCGAGGTTCCACGTGGCGTTCTCATCGGCGGCCTGGGATGCCCCATGCTCACCGGCCATATCCCCCCAGGCGGCCTCCACGCTCATGCCCGGGAACCGCCAATCTAGGAGATCCGCGAGCCTCATACCGAAAACCGACGCCATGAGGCGCTCATTGGGCAGGTGGAGCTCCGCCAGGATCCGCCAGCGAGCGAAACCGACGCATTGCGCGATCACGGCCGCGCCTTTGAAACCCTGGTCAAGGCCGATGCGCAGCGGAACGCCCGGCACGGGCTTGAGCGGGCCGTCATTGACGTGGATGCGCCGGTTGAAGTGGTTGCGCCAGACCGGATCGCCCACGCGCAGGTAGACCACCTTGTTGTAGACGAGCCTGTCGATCATGTCGCCGCGGCCGGCGAGCTTCATGGCCGCGATCTGCCGCTCGTAGTAGCTCGGGCTGAGGTTCTGCGTGTTCTCGCAGCCGGGCTCGCCAAAGCCGGGCTGGTTGTAGAACTCGATGGTGATTTTCTTCGCGCCCTCGGGCAAGCCCGCGCTGAGCTGCTCGCCCATGCGCTTGCGCTCTTCCTCATCGTAGAACACGCGGTAGGTGTAATTGTCCTCGTCTGGCGCGTTGAAGTCGCCCACGATCTGCCCCCAGCTCCGCAGATGCGGCGGCAAGCCCGCGAAGTGGTTGCGGCCGGGCGCGCGATCGATCCGGCCGATGCCCACCGTGAGGATTTCCTCGGGCATCGTGTCCATTTCGTTGAGCACGAGATCGGTAGTTTGCAGGCCGCGCATGGAATTGGTGATGTTGTCCCCAAAGGCCAGGAAACGCGCGGTGAAGGTGATGGGGCCATATTCGTCTTCGAACTCGATCACGTGAGTGACAGGATCCCCGCGCCCGCCAGACCAGTGCCCCATGTCTTTTGGGAACACCTCGAGGTAGCTGGGGATCGATGTTGACCAGAGCTGGCGGTAAGTCTCGCGAGTGAATGTCACGGTGTAGTCGCGGCGCCCGGTGATAACCGACTTTGGCATTTCGATCGCGCGGCGCAGGCGGCTGTGCATGAGCGTCGTTGTCTTGCCGGATCCCACCGGCCCGACGATGCCTAGGATGTCGCCATTGGACCAATAGAAGGCCTCCGCGATGGGGCCAGGGAATTTGAGCGCCTCGAGATCTGGGAGTTGACCTTCTGCGAAATCGCCGTCTAGGCTCTCAACTGCCTCCCTCGCATCAAGCCCTTCCAGCTTTGCGATTGCGTCTTCTGCCAGGACAGAAGGCTGCGCCCCCCCTGCCCCCCTGTGGGCCTCCGGGGTGGATCGGTAAAACCCCCAACCCCAATCGCCAGCTCCAACAATCGCGCTCATTGGCAGTCACCATGCGAAGCCAAAATGCTGTATGGGGTCGGAGAGACCCCCAGAGAGAGATCGCGCCGGGAGGCCCCCCCCCTGGTCGCGGCGGCCGCGGGACGGGCGCTGGCCAACTGATTTTCAATCAGTGCCGCGACCCAGATTTTCCGCTGCGTTTTCAATGCCTTGCTCATTCCGTCCGACTTTCTGCGTCCGACTTCTCGCCGTCGCTTTCGCTAACCTGTTGATTTTGCTGGATTTCGTGGGCGACATCGGCTGGCATCATCCGAGTGCCGACTTTCGCCCGCTGAGGCGTCACATCGCGGGCCTGGCTGGCCGGATCCGCTGGCTGCTGGGGCATGACGATCCGGTTGGGCGCCCTCGGCGGCTCCTCGGTCGGGGCCTTGGGCGCGCCGTAAGGCATCAGCGCATCGGCGGCGCGCAGCTGGGCCGCGCGGACCTGCTGTAGGGTCGCAAGCCGCTGGCCCAACGTAGGCAGCGCTTGACGGTCCTCGCCGTCAACCTTCTCAGGCCGCGCACCGTCCGCCGCCCAGGCCAGCATCCGCTCGGCCGTCGCCATGGCCGCCGCGAGCGTGTCACCGCCCTGGCGATCCAGCCCGGCGATCTGCGCCAGCACTTCCTCGGGGAAGCGGTAGCCCTTGGCCGCCAGGTACTCGCGCATCTGGCTCAGCGCCTTGCCGGGGCCACGCGCCGCGCGCTCGTCGGCCTCGCTGTCGCCGCCGCTGTCCTCATCGGGCAAAAGCGTGAGCTGCTCTTGCAGCGCACGGTCAGCCTCGACACGCTCAACCGCCTCACGGGCGAGCTCTTCGTACTTTGTCGGGCGCCCCGGCATCAAAAAGCACCCTTTTTCAATGGTTTCAGGTGCTTACGTGAAACCGCAACGGCAGCCGCAACGCTTTTAGGCCCTTTTCGGCCAAGCGTTGCGGGTGTGTTGCGGATATTTTTCCAATCTTTCCAATGACTTAATATAGAAAAGCAACACCGCAACAGAAATAGAGGGGGGGTGCTCACATGCGCGCGCGCACGCATGCACACACGTAAGGGGGGTGCGATTTGCCGTTGCGGCGTTGCGGATGGGGGTGAAGCTCTTGAAATCGCTTGGCTTTTTGCCCGCAACACACCCGCAACAGAGGGGCTTTCAAGCGTTGCGGGCGTTGCGGCCCGAACCCGTGAGTTCATCGCCTGCTTCGCGCTAATAATGGCACAAAACGGGTCGGGGTTGGGGCGAAAAAAACCATGGAGTGAGAGGGCCTTAATCATGTCAAGGGGTTTCCTACGCGAAGTCGTCGAGGTCTGTAGCGGGTCTGGGGGCGCCCTGAGAGCCCGTTGCGGGCTTGTCGGCCGGGAAGGCAAAGAGCCCTGGGATCGCCGTCAGTGGCAGGAGCCAGCCGCGCGTTGCGATGCCTGCGAGGCGCTTAGCCGGCGCCCGCTCGGCGCCTGGCACGCGGCCGGCTGACTGCGCCCACACGCCGCCGGCGTAATCTGAGTTCTTGAATAGCTCGAGCAGCCCGTGGATCTGCTTGTTGGCGATGAACAGCTGGGCCGTCTCATGGCGGCCGTAGACGCGCAATCCGGCCTTTTCGAGCTTGGAATTGGCCACCTTGGCGCGCTCGCGCTTGTCCATTGCGTCGTCGCCGGCTGGCCCAATGCCTGTCGGCGCGCCAGGCAGCTCTGCGGCCGCCATGATCCACTGTGCGACGCTGAAGAGCTCGCCGCGCCTGTAGATGTCTAGCGGCTGGCCCAAGAGGTGCAGGAGCATCGCCTCGGCGTCGTTCATCACGTCGTCGCGGCCGGCCTCGGCCACAAAGGCGATCTTCTTGGCCCAGCTCTCCATGGCGTCTGGGGCCATGATCTCATCGCTGAGGGCCATATCGGCCATCGCCAGGACGGTGCCCCAATTGTCGGCGTCCCGCCCCGTGACATTGGCGATCTCGAGCGCATGGCGCCAGGCAGCCAGGCGCTCAGGCCACGTGGCCCAGCGATCGATCAACAGCTGCTTGAGCCGTGCCCCTCGCGCGCGCCAGGTGCGGGGCTCGAGGCTGAGCTTCGCGGTGCCGGCCTCGAGCGGCTTGAGCTCGAGCCGGATGAGCCGCTGCACGTCCTGCGTCTTCATCACGCCGGGGATCAGGATCGATGAAAAGAGGAACGCGGAATAGACCTTGCCGCCCACGCCGGTCTGGTCGGCGGATCCGCGGAACCACTCACCGCCAGACGCCGCCACGCGCGCGAGCGCGATAATGTCCCGCTCTTTCGTGGAGCGCTCATCGCCGGGCTCGAGCTCATCGACGGCCACGGGCAGGCTCGACTGCCCCAGCTTGCTCGTGATGCCGGACTTGGTAGCGTCGGTGGTCTGCACCAGGCCATCGTCACCGTGCAGGAGCTTGACGAGCTTCTGAAACTCCGACTTGCCAGCGCCGGCCGGGGCCAGGAGCCAAAAGACCGGGCGCCAATCGAGGGCACCGCAAAGCATCTGCGTGGCGATCATGCCTAGGGCGATGAAGGGGTGGATGTCCTTATTGGTCCAGTTCCACGTCTCGAGGGTGGCGAGGATCTCGGGCGTGGGGTCTGGCGATGTTGGCTTGCGCTCAGGGTGCGGGATGGTGGGCTGAGCGGGGTAGATGTGGCGCCCATGCCGGCCGGGATCGTGGAGCTGCCCCTCGATGAGTACCGCATCGCCCAGGTGATAGACGAGCTGGCCATCCTCATCGGCCCAGGCGCCCACGCCGCGCACGGCATTATCAGGGTTGAACACGCCACATTCCGAAGCGGCCGCGTGCATCGCCATCGATGCTGTCGTCTGGTCAAAGCGGTTCTTCTGGCGGATGAAACCGCCATCGTCGTCTTTTTTCCACTGCGGGAAATTGAAGACGAGCTTGGGGATCTGGTGGCCAAAGAGGCTCTGAATGTTCTGCGCGTTGTGGTTGTCGATCGCGCGCATCTGCCCCAGCACGTCAAGGTAGTAAGCGTGCTTCCCGCGCACGCCTAGGGGCCGCACGGGGCAGCCATCCCAAATCTCGCCGCGCGGCCGGCCGCCTCGATCGGCGGCGCCTGGATCTGGCGGCGGGGGTGGCGGCGCACCGTCGCCGTGATCGTCAGGGGCCGGCGCCTCGGGTGCGTTTCTCAGCTGCTCAGCGAGCTCCTCGACGGTGGGCGTGTCGGTCATGCAAGGCGCCCTGCCCTGCGCAGCTGGTTGGCCTCAGCTTCATCCGCGAGCTGCACCATCGCGATACCGATGCCACGGGCACCTTTCGGACTAAGGGACGCAGTAGCCACAATCTGCTCATCCTCGTCCATAAGCAGGACGTGGACGGACTGGCATTCGCAATCATCCTCGCACCGGGTGATCTCGAGGCTTGCGGCCGCAATGACATCACTCAACGGGATCTTCCTCTTCTTCGTGTTGCTCTTGGTGTTCGCGAGCCGCTCGGAACGCATCGTTTAGATCCTTGCCGCCCCAAACGTTCTGGAACACGCGCACGCGGCGGCCGGCGGCCTGGTGACGCTTGATCGCTTGCTGCAACGCCGCCTGCGCCTGGGCGTTCTCATCGAGATCCGCGATCAGCGTCACGCGATCCACCACGTCGGGCAGGTTGACGCTGCCCAGGTTGCTGAGCGAGATCGCAGCCAGGACGCGCGCGGTCGGATGCAGCATCACTGCGCTGAGCGCATCCTCGATCCCCTCCGCGATGTAGACTTCTTGGTGGGGGCCGGCATGGTGCAGCGCCACGGCTTTGCCGCCGCGCGGCCCTGCCCCTTTCCAGATCGGGATGTAGCCGCCGCCATACCGGCCCAGCACCTTTTTGGGCTGCGGCACGGCGGCCTTGCCCCAGCGTCCGTTATGCAGGCCCAGATAGGTGCGGTGGCAACCCACGACCTGGCCGCGATGGTTGGTGATGAGCGCCACCATGGCCGGCAGTTTGAGCTCGAGCCATTCGCCCGTTTCCGGGTCCATGTCCTCATAGTGGCAGTCGGGCACATAGCGCAGCACTCCCGGCGTGCGGCCCAGCTCGGCAAAATCGACCGCGCGGTTATCGCGCAGGTAGTACTCCACGGGCGTGCCGCGCAGGCGTTCCTGCCCGCTCAGCCATATGGCGTGCGCCTGGTTTGCTCGGCGCTTGATCTTCTCGGCGTCGTCTGCTTCGGCCGCGCGCCGGCGCTTGGTGCTCTCTTCAGCTGCCCGCTTGCGCCGCGCCTCATCGGCCGGGCTGAGAGTGGAAAGGCCCAGGAAGGCGCGCGCCTCGCGGAACGCGCCCTTTGCATCGCAGCCCAGGCTCAGCTGGATCAGATCGATGATGTCGCCGTAGCCCTCGCCGGCCACCTCGGGCACGGCGTGATCTTTCCAACGGCCGGAATTCGGGCCGGTCATTTGGATGTAAAAGCTGCCCACGCTGCGATCGGCCCGGCCGGGATTGAGCGTGAAATACTTGCCAAAGGCCTGGTAGCTGCCCTCGGCCGGCGGCGCGTATTGATGCACGACGCTATCGATCTGGTCGATGAGCATCTGCTTGATTTGACCGGTGGAGAAGGTTTGCGGACCTGACATGCTCAGCCCCCTTTGTCTGGGTTTTGCGGGGCGGCCGGGCGGTACGTGCTGGGAAACCACGTCAATGAAATGCCCTTGCGGCCAACGGTAATCTCCGCGTCGAAGCCCGTCTTTTGCAGCTGGGCCTCGACGTATTTGAGCAAGTCAGCGGTTGCGAGCTTGGCGTCGATCTCCGTCTTGGCCGCGGAGAGTTGGGCAACGAAACTGTCCAAATCGCTCATGCCGCGCGCTCACCCTTGTGGATGTCCCAGGCCTCGCCAAGCCGCCAGCGCGCGAACTCAGCCACGGTCTGTTTGGCGCCCCACTCGGCAAAAGCGATGCCCTCTGGCCCACGCATCTCATGGGCGCGGACAAGGTTCTGCGCGGCCGCCAGGAGCCGCTCGATCGCCGGATGGGTTTCAGATACGCGGGGCAGCACCTCGCGAAGGATGCCGACCTGCATACGCAGCTCGCTTTCCTCGGCGCGCTCGGCGGTCGCGAACCAGATCACGGAATTGATCAATACGTGATCGGCTGATGAGAACCTGGGCGCCCGCTCAGCCATGGATGTCTTTCCGGTGCGCATTGATCGGGTCTGGGCGGTTGGCGCGCTCGATCGCATTGGCCAGGCGATCGCCAGCTTCGCGCAGGGCGTCTTTGTCCTGACCGATCCAATCGTAGGATGTGGCAAACTTGAGCGCGGCTCGCACCACGGGATCCTCGGGATCCTCATGATCCTCAGCCGCGATCTGCAAGGCTGCGACCTCCCAAAGATCCAAGCTGTTGTTCTTGGCCGCCATCGCCACGGCAAAGGCGTTGATCCGAAACGCGATGTCGATGCCCGCCGCCATAGCTCAGCCCCCCGCTTGGATAAGTGAGGGCGGCGGGTCCAACCTGCCGAAACCCGCCTGCCCTCTCCCCGCCGTTTGCCGCGCGCGCCCGTTTTGAATACGA
>JBCBME010000090.1:0-8198 GCA_039822945.1 Pseudomonadota bacterium | reverse complement strand
AGCCACCACCGCGGCAGCGGGTTGTTGAGCTCTTCGATACCGTCCCAGTTGTGGCCGGTGGTGTCGACTTTGGGCTTTTCGGGCTTCTTGCTCATTTCGTGGTGTCCTTCAGGGCGCAGGGGCACGTGGCACATGTGCCCGTGCAGCCGAGCTTCAGCTCGGGCGCGTCTTCTTTTTCAAAGGGCCAATCATCGTCGCGCAGGGGGATCTGGCTGATCTCGCCGTGCACTTTGCGCACGCCGGGGCGGAACACGAAGGCGATACAGCCGAGGTAAAAGAGCGTCATGAAGAGCAGAAACCAGCTGTCGGCGAAGGCGCGGAGAAGGGTGTAGATTTCCATGATCGCCCCCTAGCGGCTCGCATCGGGCACAAATGTCGAGAAATCGACGAGGGTGCCCAGCATTTGCAGATACGCGATGAGCGCGTCCATTTCGGTGAGCGCGGCCTGACCGTCGAAGTTCGAGACCACCGCGCCCGGATAGCGTTCGAGCATCGCGTCCCAGTCGCCATCGGGATCGGCCTGCACGCGCAGATCAGCGACGGCGTTGTCGATCATCTCCTCGGTGTAGGGGACGCCGACAAAGGCGTGGGTGGCCAGTGTCGCCTCTGTCTGGTCGACGTCAAGCCGCGCGTTCAGGAGAAACTCGTATTTCGGCATGATGCTTTCAGGCACCACCGATTGCGGATCGACGAGGTGATCGACGTGCCAGGCGTCCGAATAGCGCCCGCCGACGCGTGCGAGATCCGGCCCCGTGCGCTTTGAGCCCCATTGGAAGGGGTGGTCGTACTTTGATTCCGCGGCCAACGAATAGTGACCGTAGCGCTCCACCTCGTCGCGCATCGGGCGGATCATCTGGGAGTGGCAGACATAGCAGCCTTCGCGCACGTAGATGTCGCGCCCGGCGAGTTCGAGCGGGGAGTAGGGCCGCATGCCTTCCACGTCCTCGATGGTGTTTTCGAGGTAAAAGAGGGGGGCGATCTCCACGATGCCGCCCACGCTCACGGTCAGCAGCGAGCCGATCAAAAGCAGCGTCGGGCTCTTTTCCAGAAGCGCGTGTTTGTCGAGAATTGCCACTTCTGTCTCCTTATTCCGCGGGGACGCCAGCGGTGGCGCTTTGGCGCGCGCCGCCGCGGATCGTCATCCACATGTTCCAGCCCATGATCAGGGCGCCGGTGAGATAAAGGACCCCGCCCAGCCCGCGCACGACGTACATCGGGAACTTGGCGCTGACGGTGTCGGCGAAGGAGTTGACGAGGAAGCCCTGGGCATCGACCTCGCGCCACATCAGACCTTCCATGATGCCGGTCACCCACATCGAGGCGGCGTAGAGCACGATGCCGATCGTCGCGAGCCAGAAGTGCCAGTTGATGGCGGCCATCGAATACATCTGGGTCTGCCCCCAAAGGCGCGGCGTCAGGAAGTAGAGGGTGGCGAAGGTGATCATGCCGTTCCAGCCGAGCGCACCGGAATGCACGTGCCCGATCGTCCAGTCGGTGTAGTGGGAGAGCGAGTTGACCGCGCGGATCGACATCATCGGCCCCTCGAATGTGCTCATCCCGTAGAAGGCGAGAGAGATCACGAACATGCGGATGATGGGATCCGTGCGGATCTTGTCCCACGCGCCGTCAAGCGTCATGAGCCCGTTGATCATACCGCCCCAGCTGGGCATCCACAGGATGATGGAGAAAACCATCCCGAGCGTGGACGCCCAGTCGGGGAGAGCGGTGTAGTGCAGATGGTGCGGACCGGCCCAGATGTAGAGAAAGATCAGCGCCCAGAAGTGGATGATGGAGAGTTTGTACGAATAGACCGGGCGCCCGGCCTGCTTTGGTACAAAATAGTACATCATGCCCAGGAAGCCCGCTGTCAGGAAGAAGCCCACGGCGTTGTGGCCGTACCACCACTGCACCATCGCGTCCTGAACACCGGCGAAGACCTGCACGCTTTTCGAGCCCCAAAAGCTCACGGGGATCGAGATGTTGTTGACGATGTGGAGCATCGCCACGGTGAGGATGAAGGCCAAAAGGAACCAGTTGGCGACGTAGATGTGCCGCTCCTTCCGGTTCATGATCGTGCCAAGATAGACGAGCAGGAACGCGACCCAGACGACCGTGAGCCAAAGGTCCACGTACCATTCAGGCTCGGCATATTCCTTGGATTGCGTGGCGCCGAGAAGGTAGCCCGTCGCCGCCAACACGATGAAGAGATTGTAGCCCCAGAAGACGAACCACGCGAGGTTGCCCCCCCAGAGACGCACGCCGCAGGTGCGCTGGGCGATGTAGAAGCTCGACATGATGAGGGCGTTGCCCCCAAAGGCAAAGATGACCGCGCTCGTATGGAGAGGGCGCAGGCGCCCGAAGTTGGTAAAGGGTTGGCCCCAATCGAAATTCAGCGCCGGAAAGGCGAGCTGGAAGGCGATGAAGACCCCCACGAGAAAGCCCACGATGCCCCAGAATGCCGTCGCGATGACACCCGCGCGAACGACGTCATCCATGTAGCTGCCTTGCGGCGTGGCGGGCACCGGCTCGCCCACGCGGCGGATCTGCCCGACGAAGAGGCCACCCGCGACGGCCATAATGATGACCGCATGCACCCGGTAGGCCAGATCATGGCCCCAGTCGCTTGCGAGCGCTGCCACAAAAAAGATCAGCGCGAGAAGTATGAGTTTTATGGTGTCCAGCATGGCTCGTGTCCTGTGTCAGGAACTCTGCGCGCAACGGCGCCTTTTTCGGGAGAGTAGGGAGGGCGCTCCATTGCCGCCTTGATCCAAGTCAAAACGGGGCGCGTCATGGCGCGTCCTTCGGGATCATCGCGCGGTAGAGATGCCAGGACGCATGCCCGAGCACCGGAAAGACGAGGACCATCCCGAGAAAGAGCGGCAGCATTGCCACGATCGTGGCCACAGCAACCGTGACCGCCCATCCCGCAAGCGCGGATTGATTGTCGATCGTGGCGCGAACACTCGTGATGATGGCGGTGACGATGTCGATGTCGCGATCCACCAGCAGCGGCACCCCAACGACCGAGATCGCAAAAAGCAGCGCCGCAAGTGCCGCGCCCGCAAGCGACCCCACCGCCAGCATGATCAGGCCCTGGGATGTGAAGAAGACCTCGATCGACGTCATGACATTCGTCATGGAAGCCGTGCCGAAAGAGACCGCGAAGATGACCCGCGCCAACACGATCCAAGCGAGGAAAAAGATCACCGCCAGCACCATGAAGAGCGGCAGCTGCCCGTGCGGGCTGCGAAATCCAGCCATCAGAACCGGGCCGAGGCTGACCTCTTCGCCCGCCTCGATGCGGCGCGAGATCTCGTAGAGCCCGACAGCTGCGAACGGTCCGATCAGCGGAAAGCCCGCCGCGAGCGGAAAGACCCAGTAGCTCGCACCGCCGCGCACAAGAAGCAGCGCCAGCACGACGCCCACGAGGCTGAACACGAGGCCGAAGAACAGGCTGATCATCGGGGTTTTCTGGAAATCCGCCAAACCGGCGCGCAATGCATTCCGGACATCGTCTCGGCTGATCTGCTTTAGTTCCACCGGTTCTGGCGGGGCGCTGACATCGACCACGTTTCATCTCCCGTTTCTTGGGGCATCCGCTGACGCGCAGGCCGATCAAGGCGCACCGGGGGCGCGCCGTGGCCTTCGCGATCAGGGCTATGCGGACCCTTGTGAGGGCACCATGCCGTGGTTTCGGCGCCATGACTTTGATCTGCATCAAGGCAATGCGCCGCGCTCTGGGTCACGGTGATGTACGACGCCTCCGAGAGGGGGCGGAGGCGGCGTGAGGTGCCGCCCTATCGAGAGGCCACTATGACGACGCTTTGTGCAGCAGACGACGGACCGATCGCGCCCTCAGGGCGAGATTTTGCATCCGGCGGCGTCAGGGCCGGAGGGTAGGGCGGTGCCTTTACGCCAGCTCGCGTCCGATGCGCACCGCATCAAGGAGCTTTGCGACCTGCTTGAGGCTTTGGCCGACGATCTTCCGCGGCGCTCGCCCGCCGTCTGGCGAGAAGCGAGCCGCCTGAGCTCCACCGTTCTGCCCCGGCACTTTCAAGCCGTGAGCACCGTTCTTTTGCCATGTCTGTCCGAAACCGCGCCGCAGAGCGCTGTCATGCGTCCAGCGCTTGCCCAGTTGCAGCGCGACTTCGACGATTGCGCAGCTTGCCTGCCAGAGCTTGCTGATCTTTTAGAGCAAGCCAGCGGTAGCGGTCCCTCTGACCTTCCCCCAGAGGCCGTGGGCTACGCGCTGCGCTGCTTTTTTGCCGAGATCCGCCGTCAAATCGCGTGGGAGGAGGCGGTGGTTCTGCCGCTGGCGTTTGAGACCTGCCGACCTGTGGATCTGGACCTTCTGGGCCTTTGGCTCGTGTCCCATCCTGCACCGCCCATGCGGACCGGCGCAGAGATCTGTTCGCAGATCAAAGCGTAGCCCTCAGAAGCCGGTCCGCGCCTTGAGCGCTTCCATGTCGACGCGACAGATGTGGCGCGCCGTCGAGAGCTCTATCACGCGCGCCTTTCTGAGGTTCGTGATCTGGCGGCTTACGGTTTCGGTGGTGAGCCCAATATAGTCCGCAATCTCGCTGCGATCGAGCGGCAGATCAAAGCCCTCGCCCGGCTGACATCCGCGGCCCTGAAGCTTTTGCGCGACGTAGTAAAGAAACGACGCTACGCGCTCTCCAGCAGTTTTGCGCCCCAAAAGGACCATCCAGTCCCGTGCGAGGTTGAGCTCGCTCACGCAGCGCCGCAAAAGCGCGTTTTCCATGGTGGGGTGGTCCGCCACGAGCGTCTCGAACGGCTTGCGGGGAAAGACGCAGAGGTCAAGATCGGAGACCGCGATGATGGAATGCGGCTCCTCGTTCGGGGCTTGCGGCAGCGCCGCAGAGCCGAGGAAATCCGACTGGAAGAGGAGGCCTACGATTTGCGTTCGGCCATCGGCTGCGCCGCGCACGAGTTTTGCGACACCGGCTTCGATATTGGCAAAAGCGGTGCTCTCTTCGCCCTGAAAGGAAAAGGTTTGCCCGGCAGGTAGCCTTTTGTGGCGTGCGATCGGGCTCAGGAGAGACATCTCTTCAACCGTGAGCGCGCCGCACAGGCTGGTGCGGCGGATGCCACAGGTTGCGCAATACGATGCGTCGGTAAGACCGACACCCGCGAGCGCGGAGTTCGGCGGGGCCAAAGTCATGGAGGCTCCAGAGGTTTGCGGACCTATCTGGGCAGCATGACCGAAATATGCGCCCGCGACTTTGCGCTCGCGCAACGTGGGAGGGCGCAATCAGGCGGAACTGGGGTGTGCGAATTGTCGCACGAGCCCGCGCTATGCGGCGCTCGCGGCAATCTCAGAGAGCATATCCGGCTCGCGCAGCACCACTTTGCGCCGGGAGCTGGTGACATAGCCAGCGCGCTGCCATTTGCTCATGATGCGGGAGACAGAGTGCATGGTTGCGCCCGTCGTTTCCGCGATGTCTTGGCGCGTGACGGGAAAGGCGATCTCGACGCCCGCCGTGGTTCGGCGTCCCGCGTCGCTTGTGAGCCGCAAGAGGGTAGAGGCAATGCGTTGCTCGACACTGCGCGTCGTCATGTCAACGACGCGGTCCGCGAGCTCGCGCATGCGTGCGCCCATCGTATGCCGTGCATGGCGGGCAAATCCTGGATGGGCTGCAACGACGCGTTCCCACTGGTGGGCAGGCCAAACAAGGATCAGGCAATCCGTTGCTGCCCTGCAGGTGACGGCGTAGGTCGCGCTCTCCGTGACTTTGGAGATGCCAAAGAGCTGGCCCGGCGAGACATGGTGAAAGACGATCTGCTCACCTTGCTCGGTCATGCGCTGCAGGCGTGCATAGCCCTCGAGCATGACGAAGAAGTCTGTGGCCCGCTCGCCCTGGCGAAAAAGCTGATCTCCTTCCTTCAGGCGGCGAGGCGTCGCGAGGCTCACCACGTCCTGCCGTGTTTCCGGGTCAAGATCTTCGAATATGGCGAGCTGCTCGAGGGTCGTGTCGCGTATCTCTTGAAAGGCACGCGCATCTTGTGTGTGTCCCATTGGGTCTCTTTTCGGATGGTCGACCAAGGGAAGTGGCGCGTGCTGGCGGGATCGACCGGACGACAGTGGCGCACATGCCGGATCCACCCACGGAGGACGCCGATCACGTTGCCTGCACCCTAGCTTTGCACGTGCAGCATTAAATTGCGCTGGATCAAAGAGCGCGCGCTTTGGGCAGCGCTCGGCCTCAGCAGACTTCAGAAGCCTGCCATGTCCTCGAGGGCTTGTCGGTCATAGCCAACAATGTGGCGCGCGCCCGCGACCTCGATCGCACCAGATTTGCGGAACTCGGTCATTTGACGGCTCACCGTTTCAATCGTGAGGCCGATGTGATCGGCAATATCGGCGCGGCTGATCGGCAGATCAAAGCTGCCTTTGATGCTCCCGCAGCCCTGATTTTCCATCTTATCAGCCACGTAAAGGAGGAAGGTCGCCACGCGCTCCGGCGCGGTCTTGCGCCCCAAAAGGACCATCCAGTCGCGGGCCAGCTGAAGTTCATCGACGGTACGCGCGAGGATCTTTGCCTCAAGCCCCGGGTGCTCTTGGGCAAGAAGCGCGAACTTGCGACGCGGAAAGCTGCAGATATCCAGATCGGTCGCGGCCTCGATGGTATAGGGCTCGGTGCCTTCGTCTTCGCTGGACCGATAGGTGCCGACGAAATCAGACGCAAAAAGGAGTCCCACAACCTGCGTGCGACCGTCGGGGGCACCCCGGGTGAGCTTTCCCACACCGGCGACAACGTTGGCATATTCCCGTGCGGCGTCGCCTTCGAGCACGTAGATCTGGCCGCGCTTGAGCGTCTTGCGCTGGGAGATCCGATTGAGACCGGCGAGCTCGTCGGCGGTCAAAGCGCTACAAATCGCACTGTGACGCACGGCGCATTGCGCGCAAAGCGTGGGTGCGCTGGTGGCTTGGCCTGTCATGGGCGCTGCGGTCATGCGTCACCGTTGCGGGAGAAGGGCATGTGCGTCAAGGGGCGCGCCTCATTGTCGCTAAGCCGCAAATCACCCCGTCAACGGACAAGAGTAAGCCGACCATCCTGGATCTGGAGCGTGTCGAAACGATTGAGATAGCTCATCCCCAAGAGGGAAATCGACATCTCCCCACTATTGACCGAGGCGCGCACGTTCTGATCCCGAAATTCTCCGAGCTCCACGCTGTTGAGCCGCACCTGAGCGATATCCACGAGGCCGTTGGCCGTCATTGCTTGCCCGAAAAAGGCGAGGTTTGAGAGATCGAGACCCGCACGTTGGGCGTCGGCGCTCGACAAGACGATATCGGTCGCGCCGGTGTCGACTACAAAGTCGATGGGTACATCATTGACGTCGAGCGTGAGATAGAAATGCCCGTCGGGCATTCGCGGCACGCTCACTTGCGTGCTGCTGACATAAGCCTGGCTCGGGGTGAACTCGCCGCGCAGATCATCCCAGAGCCCGTAGCCCACGATGAGGCCAAGAAAGATCAGCGCCCATGTACCCATGGTGCGCGCCGTCTGGCCCAGTGAGGGCCGGTTGGCCATGAAAAAGCCGCCGCCAATCACGGTGAGCAGCAGCACCAGAAAGAGAAGGGTTGCAATGTTGTCGCCTGTCATGGCGGTCATATGGGGTCAGGTCGCGCCGGTTGCAAAGCCTGCATCGGCGAGCCCTGTGAGGATGAACTGAACGGCCAAGGCCGCCAGCAGCATACCCAGAAGGCGCGTGACGATGTTGATCCCCGTCCGCCCAAGGCCGCGCTCGATCAGGCCACCCGCGAGAAAGAGAAGAAACGTGATCGCGATGACGGCGCCCATCACGCCAAAGATCCCTGCCGTCATGGCGGGATCGCCTGCCGTCTCACCCGCGAGCAGGATCATGGTGGCGATGGAGCCTGGCCCGGCAATGAGAGGAACCGCGAGGGGAAAGACGGACGGATCAGGGCGTTGTTCCGCCTGTCCGTCGCGCCGTTCCTGGCGGCGTTCAAACAGCATGTCGAGCGCCGTCAGGAAGAGAAGCGCGCCGCCTGCGATGCGAAAGGCGGCCATGGAGATCCCCACAAAGCCAAGGAGCGCTTCGCCTGCAATCCCGAAGAGGAGCAGGATCCCGAAGGCCACAACGCACGATCTTATCGCGATGGCACGGCGGGCGCGCGTCTCCATCCCCTGCGTGAGGGCGGCAAAGAGGGG
>JBCBME010000089.1:0-8204 GCA_039822945.1 Pseudomonadota bacterium | reverse complement strand
CCACAAGCTGGGGAAAGAGAAAGCACGCCGCGAAGCGCTCAAAATCGCAAGCGATGTAGGCGGCGCGGGTTTCCTCCAACATGGCGTTGGAAATGTCGGTGGCTGACTCCCCCATGGCGGGCTCCGGTTCCGTGCTCATCACAGTCGCCTGACTTTGAGCTTGGTGATGCGGTTGGCCTCCTTCTCGGTCACCTCGAAGCGGAAGCCGTGAAACGAAAAGACCTGGCCCACGGTGGGGATCATCTGTGCCTCGTGGATGACGAGGCCCGCCACGGTGTTGGCCTCCTCATCGGGAAGCTGCCAGTCATGGGCACGGTTGAGATCGCGGATGGTCATGGCACCATCCACAAGATACTGACCATCCGCCGTCTCGGCCACTTCTTCTTCGGCCTGATCGAATTCATCAGTGATCTCCCCCACGATCTCTTCCAGTATATCTTCTAACGTCAAAAGTCCCTGCAAGGATCCATACTCATCCACGACGAGGGCAAAATGCGCCCGTCTGCGCAGAAATTCGCGCATCTGATCGTCCAGAGTCGTGGTTTCCGGCACAAAGTACGGCTCCATAGCGACGTCGAGCACGTCAAATTCGGGGATATCCTTGCGCACGAGCTTGTCCATGGCCCGCGCGAGATCCTTGGCGTGGATGATGCCCACGATGTTTTCGGGCTCGTCGCGAAAGAGCGGAAGGCGCGTGTGGCGGCTTTGCAGAGCGGCTGAGAGGATCTCGCCGGGTGAGAGGCTCACATCGATCATCTCGATCGCTGAGCGGTGGAGCATGATCTCTTCCACGGTGCGGTTGCCGAGGTCGAGTGCGCCAAGCAGGCGGTCGCGGTCTTCTTTCTCCACGGCACCCTCGGCATGGCCGATCTGGAGCGCGCCTTTGATCTCTTCGCGGACGGAGAGCATGTTATCTTCGGCCGTCACTCGCACACCGAAAAGGCGGAGCGTCGCGCGCACGATCACGCGCACCCCCGCCACGAAGGGCGACAGGACCCGGATCATCACCGCCACGACACCCGCGGCGTAACCCGCCGCCCGCTCGGGCGCCGAGATCGCGAAGGTCTTTGGCATCACCTCGGCAAAGATCAGGATCATTGCCGTCATCACGAGAGAGGCCACCGCCACACCATTGGCCCCAAAGATCCGCGTCAGCATCGCCGTGGCGAGCGAGGTGGCAATCACGTTGGCGAGGTTGTTGCCCATCAGGATCGCGCCGATGAGTCGCTCGTCATCTTCCTTGATCTCAAGCGCCTTGGCCGCGCTTTTCGAGCCCCGGTCCGCCTGCGCGCGCAGCTTGCCGCGGGAGGCGGCCGTCAGCGCGGTCTCAGAGCCCGAGCAAAATCCCGAAAACATCAAGAGCAGCAGAACCACCCCCGATGTGATCCAAAAAGCGGCGTCGAGGGCGGCGGGGGTCGCGATATCGGTCATACTGCGGATATGCCGCCCCCTCGAAACTCTGGCAAGAGCTCACCGGCGCGTGCGCCCCGGCGCGGGCTCAATCCTTGGCGAGGGGGTGGTGATTGAGGACGAGGCTCTGCAGGCGCTCCTCAAGGACGTGGGTGTAGATCTCGGTCGTGGCCACATCCGCATGGCCAAGTAGGGTCTGGATTGCGCGCAGATCCGCGCCATGGGCCAAAAGATGCGTTGCAAAGGCGTGGCGCAGCGTGTGGGGCGTGACCTTCGACGGGCTCACACCGGCCGCCGCCGCGATATCCTTGATCTGGAGGTAAAAGCTGTGGCGCGTCAGGTGCCCGGCCTTCGAGCGCGAGGGAAAGAGGTATTTCTCTGTCGGGCCGTCCTGCGCATCAAGATGGGCCAACCACGCCGCGAGTGCCTCTCGCGCGGGGGCTGAAAGCGGGACCATCCGCTCCTTGCCGCCCTTGCCCCGGATCAGGAGCATCCGGGGGTCGCCGCGCGCCGCGGCCATGGGCAGGGTGACAAGCTCGCTCACGCGCATGCCCGTGGCGTAGAGGAGCTCCATAAGACAGGTGGCGCGCAGCTGTGCGGCCTTGGTGCGGCCATGGGTCTTTGCGGCGTTCAGGAGCGCCTCCACCTCCGCCTCGCTCAGCGTCTTGGGCAGTCGCGCATCGCGGCCGGGCCCCTTGATCTGGATGGCCGGGTTGTCGTCGCGCCAGCCTTCCTCGAAAGCAAAGCGGTAGAGCTGCTTCAGCGATGAGAGACGGCGCGCCCGCGTCGACACCGCGAGCCCCTGCGCCTCGCAAAACTGCAGATAGGCCTCGAGATCAGCGCGCTCGGCCTCGAGAAAGGTCTTGCCGCGGTCTTGGAGCCAGTCGCTCGCGGCCCCAAGATCGGTGGCGTAGGCAAGCTGGGTGTTGGTGGCGGCGTCAAGCTCGGCGGCTTGCGCCTCGATGAAGGCCTGGATCGTGCGCGCGTCGCTCATGCGCCGAGGAGGAGATGCAGCGCCGCGCGCCGCGCCGTGCTTTCAAGCCCAACACTCCGCAGCGTGGCAAGGGCCGCTGGCACCCCAGACGCGTCACCGCCCCGCGCGCGCTCAAGCGTGACCATGGCGTCGAGCACCTCAAGCCCAAGGGAGACCGGCGCGGACGCCTGTGCCGAGGGCGAAAAGCCCGCCGCCACTGCAAGCTCGAGCGGGGTTTCGGGCGCGACCGAAGAGGTGTCGCCAAAGGCCACTGCCTGCAACATGGGCGACGCGGTTGCCGCCACGCTCTCATAGGAGGCCGAAAGCAGAACGAGCCTGTCGCGGATCCCGGTGGCGGCCTCATCTGCGAAGTCAAACTGCTCCACCTCTTCGGCGACCATGGCTGCGAGTTCGGCCTCGAGGCCTGCGTCAACCATCTCTCCGTGCGCGCGGGTGAGGGCATCGGCCACCACGACGGGCTCCCCCGACGTGAGGGAGGCATCCAGCGCCTGCATGGCCTGCGCGCGATCCCAGACGCCGCCCGAGGCCGCGGGCACCCCTGCATTGTAAAGAAGCCGCAGCGTCCCCACCGGATAAGAGCCCGTGCGCACGAGACGCTCCGCGGCATCGAGCTGCGCCTTCCAGCCGAGGTCGGGCCGCAGATCAAGCGCTGCGAAGGCCCGCGGCAGCTCTGCCGTGGCCAGGGGCGCGCCGATCGCCTCCCGGAGGCGCGCGGTAAGCGGTGTCACGGGGCCCGTGGGCAAGGGCGGGTTGTCGGGGTCTGCAAGCTCGGGCTCAAGAAACTGCGCCAAAAGCTCCCCCATCTCGAGGGAGAGATCGCCGAGGATCTCGCCGGTATTGAGCGCAAGCGCCGCGGCATTCCAATCCCGCCCGCGGGCGAGGCAAAAGACCTTGAGCGCCAGATCGTTCGACAAGGCCGCTTCGCCGCGCAGACGCGCACAGGCAGCGTCCTCGGTGCCGGTGAGGAGGGCGATGTCGGCATAGACCGCAAAAACGCCAGGGTCGCGCAGGCTCCCGGCCCCCGCTTCCTCCACGAGGGAGAGCGCCATGGGCACGGCCCCAAGCGCGCGCAGCTCGTTGAGCCGCGTGACCAGAAACTCCGCCTCGCTCGTCCCGCGCGGCGGCGCCGCTGCCGAGAGCAGAAGCCGCTGCCGAAGCTCGCGGATCGGGGCAATCGCCTCTGCGGGGAGCGCATCGAGCCGCTCGGAGATGTCCGTGGCCGTCGCCCCCTGCCAGAGCGTGCTTGGAAACCCGCTGATCGCGGGCGACAGGATCCCCACGCCCGTGCCGCCACCGTCCGACAGGGGGGCCGCCTCCACCGTGGGCACAGCCCCGGTCGTCACCACAGGCTCTTCAAAAGCAAGCGCCGGGTCAGCATCGGGGAGCGCAATGGGCACCGAACTCATCCAGTCGATGGCCGAAAGCGGTGCGTCCTCAGTCTCCGCAGATGTTTGTGCAGAAAGAGCGCCGGCTGTGCCGATCAGGGTCGCCAGACAAAGTGCACCCGCCTTAGTCAATCTCGAGCTCCACAGGCACCGTCACCGTCTCGCGTTGCGGCAGAAAATCTGCCCCCAAAAGCGGACCCACATAAGCGTAGACCACAAGCCCCACGCCCGCGAGGATCACAAGATACACCACTAGCTTCGTCAATCGCCACATTGCTCGCTCTCAGGCCTGCCCATGCTCTCATATAAGGCGATCATTGCCGCCCCTTTTTGTTGGCCGCTTTATATATGGCCTTTTGAGCATAATCACGCCATTCAAGGCTCAGGTGCAAGCGATAAGCGGGCCTTGGCCGATCTGGCTTAGAGGCGCGCCCAAGGGACAAATCAGGCGTGGCAACGCGAGCAGAGCTCAAAAAGACGATCGTCCTCGTGGGGATGATGGGCTCCGGCAAGACGGCCGTGGGCCGGGCATTGGCGACACTTTTGGCCGTACCTTTTCGGGATTCCGACGCCGCTGTTGTCGAAGCCGCCAATATGAGCATCGCCGAGATCTTTGAGCGCGACGGCGAGGCCTTCTTTCGCAAGAAGGAGGCGCAGATCATCTCCCGCCTCATGGAGCTCGACCCGCCGGGTATCCTCAGCACCGGCGGCGGCGCATTTCTCAATCCCGAGACCCGCGCGGTCGTTGCGTCTGCCGGGGCGTCGGTGTGGCTCCAGGCAAGCGAGCCCATCCTCTGGGACCGCGTCCGCACCAAGGACACGCGCCCGCTTCTGCGAACGGCGGATCCCCGCGCGACGCTCCGCACGCTCTTGGCGGAGCGCGAACCCTTCTATAGCGAGGCGGGTGTGTCTGTGGAGGCCGACGCCAAGCTCTCGGTCGCGGAGATGGCGCTCAAGGTGTCTGAGACCCTGATGCGTGAGCGTCCGGATGTACTGCAAAGGATCGAGGATGCGTGAAACCGTCCATGTCCCGCTTGGCGAACGCGCCTACGACGTTGTGCTTGGCCCCGGGCTTTTGGCAGAAGCCGGAGAGGCCATCGCGCCGCTTCTGGCACGCCCGCGGGTGGCGATCGTCACCGATGCTCAGGTGGCGTCCCATCATCTGAGCGCCTTGCAAGACGCGTTGAGCACGGCGGGCATCGCCTCCACCGCGCTCGAGCTGCCAGCGGGCGAGGCCACGAAGTCCTGGCCGCACCTGTCGCGCACCGTGGAATGGCTCCTCGCCGAAAAGATCGAGAGGCGAGACGTGGTGGTGGCGCTCGGCGGCGGCGTGATCGGCGACCTCGTGGGCTTTGCCGCCGCGATCCTGCGGCGCGGCGTGCGCTTCGTGCAGATCCCCACGAGCCTTTTGGCGCAGGTCGACAGCTCCGTCGGCGGTAAGACCGGCATCAACGCGCCCCAGGGCAAGAACCTCATCGGCGCCTTCCACCAACCCGCGCTCGTCCTGGCCGATACCGCGCTGCTCGACACGCTCACGCCGCGGGATTTCCTCGCAGGCTACGGCGAAGTGATGAAATACGGCCTCCTCGGCGATGCGGCCTTCTTTGCGTGGCTCGAGGAAAACGGCCCGGCGCTCGCTGAAGGCGACGCCGCAGCACGTCTCTATGCGGTGACGCGCTCGGTGCAAATGAAGGCCGACATCGTGGCCCGTGACGAGACGGAGCAGGGCGACCGCGCGCTCCTCAATCTGGGGCACACGTTCTGCCACGCGCTCGAGGCCGCAACAGGCTATTCCGACCGGCTCTTGCACGGGGAGGGGGTGGCCATTGGCTGCGCGCTGGCCACTGAGCTATCCACGCGCCTCGGCCTCACATCTCAGGAGGACCCGGGCCGCGTGCGCGCGCATCTCGGCGCCATGGGGATGAAGACGCATCTCAGCGATATCTCGGGCGCGCTCCCCACCTCCGCCGAGCTCGTGGAGCTCATGGGCCAAGATAAGAAGGTCATCGACGGCGCGCTGCGCTTTGTGCTTCTGCGCGAGGTGGGCGACGCTTTCGTGACAGGCGACGTCCCGCGGGATGCTGTTCTCGGGGTGTTGGAGGACGCGCGATGAAGCCGCTCCGCATCCTTGCTCTGTGCCTCGCCCTTGCCGGGTGTGCGACGCAGGATGGCTCCCCGCTCTCACCGCCAGCCGATGGCGCAACCGTCTATCCGATTGAAGTGGTCACGACGCGGGTCCCGCAGCCCGACACCTCCCTCCTCTTTGGCTCTGATCGCAATGCGGTGCTGACCTATGCCCGCGCCAACGTCTCGATCCCGCCAGATCATGTGACGGGCCAGATCGCCTACCCGGTGGGGGATGCAGATGCCGCGCGCACCTTTGCCATCACGGGCGTCCGCCCCTATCGCAGCTTTGCGGAGATGAATGCGGCCATGCCCGCGGAGCCCGAGGTTGTGCTCTACGTCCACGGTTTCAACAACACCGTCGCAGAGGCCGCGTTTCAGCTCGCCCAGATCCGCCATGACTTTGGCGTAGATCAGCCCACGGTTCTTTTCGCCTGGCCCTCAGCTGGGGATGTGCGCGGCTATCTCTATGACCGCGACAGCGTGCTCTTTGCCCGGGGCGACCTCGTGGAGACCTTGCGCAACCTCACGCGGGACCGGCGCGTTCTGATCGTTGCGCATTCCATGGGCAGCCTTCTGACGATGGAGGCCTTGCGGCAACTCGCGCTTGAGGGGGACCGTCGGCCGATTTCACGGGTGAGCGGCCTCATGCTCGTCTCCCCGGATATCGACAGCGATCTTTTCCGCCGTCAGGCCGCCGATATCGGCAGGCTGCCGGAGCCCTTCGTCATCTTCGTGGCACAGGAAGACCGCGCGCTGACCCTCTCGGGCTTTCTCACCGGGCGGAGGGAGCGTTTGGGCAATATCTCCAGCGTCGAGGATATCGGGGATCTGCCCGTTGCCGTGGTGGATCTGTCTGCCTTCGCGGCGCGCCGTGGGCTTAACCATCAGATCGCGCTCGAAAGCCCGGCAGCCATCAGCCTGCTGCGCTCCCTGCGGGAAGATCAGGAGGATGGTGTAGGGCCAAGGGCCACGCTCGCGCGCCTCGCCCCCTACCTTTTGAATGCGCAAACGGCGCCCGGGCAGACCGCGCTGCAGCGCGCGGGGCTTCAAATCACCGGGCCGCGCTAGGCGCTTAGAACGGGATTTCGTCGTCGAGATCGGCTGCCGGGGCAGGGGCGTTGTAGCCGCCACCACCACCGCCACCGCGCTGGTCCCCATAGCCGCCGCCACCGCCGCCGCCGCGCTGGTCGCTCATGTAGCCGCCGCCACCGCCACCGCCGCCATAATTGCCGCCGCCGCCCTCGGAGCGGCCGTCAAGCATCGTCAGGTTGCCGGTGTAGTTGCGCAGCACGACCTCGGTGGAGTAGCGATCCTGACCGTTCTGGTCCTGCCATTTGCGCGTCTCAAGCTGGCCCTCGAGGTAAACCTTCGAGCCCTTGCGCAGGTACTGCTCGGCCACCCGCACGAGACCTTCGTTGAAGATCGCCACGCGGTGCCATTCCGTCTTTTCCCGGCGCTCGCCTGTATTGCGATCCTTCCACTGCTCGGACGTGGCCACGCTCAGATTGCAGACCTTGCCACCGTTCTGAAAGTTGCGCACCTCGGGGTCCTGGCCGAGGTTCCCGACGATGATCACCTTGTTCACAGAGCCAGCCATGGGTCCCCCTTCGAATCTCGCTGATTTTCACTAATTCGTTCATGTATTCGTTAACGGCCAGTGAATGTCCATGAGGGAGCCTCGGGTGTGGCATTTCTGAGCGAAATCGCTATACCCTTAGGCCATGAGACGTGGGTGGATGAGTGTCAGCGCAATTTGCGCGGTGGGCCTGGTTGCGGCCACGGCTGCCTTTGCGCAGACGACATCCACCAAAAGCCGCAAGTCGATCTTTCAGAGCCAGCTCGACGTGCTCGATAATCGGGCCGCGCAACAATACTCGAACTCCGTCAGGCTCACGCCGCAGCCCTTTCACGTGCCCTCGCTCGCCAATGTGCCGCGCTATGAGGGCCGCTATAACGGGCCCTATCTCGCCATGGCACGGCAGGCTGCCCGCCAGCACGGCATCCCCGAGGATCTCTTTCTGCGCCTCGTGCAGCAGGAAAGCGGCTGGAACCCGCGGGCGCGCTCGCACAAGGGGGCCATGGGCCTCGCTCAGCTCATGCCCGCCACGGCGAGGTACCTGCGCGTCGATCCAAACGATCCGCGCCAAAACCTCGAAGGCGGCGCGCGCTACCTCAAGGAGCAGTACAACAAGTTCCGCTCCTGGCGGCTCGCCCTCGCAGCCTACAACGCCGGGCCCCACAGGGTGGAACAGTATGGTGGTGTGCCGCCCTTCAAGGAAACGCAGAAC
>JBCBME010000088.1:0-8214 GCA_039822945.1 Pseudomonadota bacterium | reverse complement strand
AAGACGACCCTGGTCTACGGCTTCTTCGCGGTCATCCTCGGGATCGGGCATTTGCGCGGCAAAAGCTTTCTCGCCTATGTGATGGCAGAGATGATGCCCATGGAGGATGAGGGCTGGATGATCCTCACCCGACGTCTCACGCTCGCCTTTGCCGGGCTTGCGGTGGCCAACGAGGTGATCTGGCGCACCATGAGCACCGACACCTGGGTCAAGATCGAGACGTTTGGCTTCCCCATCGCGCTCTTTGTCTTCCTGTGGTGGCAGATCATGGCGCTCCAGCGCTTCGTGATCGAGGAAGACAGCGCCAAGTAACGGCGCCGCGCGCCGGTCTTTCGGACATCGCCGGGCTTTTTCACCCGCGTGCAGCTGTGCACCCGCGCGCCTTCAAGCGCGCCGGGCTACTTTTTTCCGCCCAATCGGCAGAAAATTTCTGCCGATCCTCGCAGTGGCCGTGCGAAATGTTTCAATGCGAAACACGCGTTTTCTTAACATATCGCGCCAATCTGAGCGTCAGCGCGCGATGTTTGCGCTTTCGTGCACGCAAACCCCAACACGGGAGCCGCGCGCGAATTCAAGGCCACCCGGTTCTCACCTCGTGCACAGATTTATGTGAACAGCCTGAGGCTGGCATTCTCGGCCAGCGTGCACATCTGGGGATCATCGGACGGCGGCACCGACCAAAACAAGCCACCGCCCGGACCAAATCAAACCCCGGCGCTGACCCCGCCAACACACTGAAAGGTAACTACAATGTTCAAGAAACTCGCAATCGCCGCAGCCGCAATCGCACTCACCGCTGGTGCTGCTTCCGCCAACAACGCTTTCGGCATCCTCTCGGGCGCTGAGCAGGGCGACTCCTTCTACGACGTCAACGTTGCAAGCACGACGACCGGTGGCTCCGTGCAGATCGAAACGCTCTCCGGCGACGTGCTGGGCATGGCCGCGCTGAACGCTGGCGCCAACACCAACGTCCGCGTTGATTTCGACACCCCAGCGTCCGGCCAGGACCTCGTCGCCAAGCTGATCGTGGACGGCTCGGTGGTCGACACGAACCGCATCGAAGTGCGCCGCTAATCGGCACATCACTCACGGGAAAAGGGCTGGCCGCACGCCAGCCCTTTTTCATTTGCGCCCGAAGAGCTTTTTCATCGCGGCTTTCGTGGCAGAGCCTGTCCGCTTTTCCAAGAGCACCGAATGGCCCTTTTGCACCGCGGGCCGCGCCCAGCAGGCCGCAAGCCAGCGCGCGAGGTGGGGTTTGTCGGCGAGCGTCTGCTGCTGACCTTCCCAGAGCGACGCCCACGGCCAGATCGCCATGTCAGCGATGGAGTAATTCGGCCCCGCCACCCATTCATTCTGCGCCAGACGCCGGTCGAGCACCCCGTAAAGACGCCCCGTCTCGTTGCGGTAGCGATCCTTGGCGTAGGGGATGTCCTGCGGCGGATCCATCTTGGGGGCGTATTTCAGGAAGTGATGCGCTTGGCCCGCCATGGGCCCCACACCCCCCATCTGCCACATGAGCCATTCCTCGATCGCGATCTGTTCCCGCGCGCTCTCGCCGTAGAAACGCCCCGTCTTGCGCGCCAGATACATCAGGATCGCGCCGCTCTCAAAGACGCTGACGGGCTCCCCGTCGGGGCCGTCCGGATCGACGATGGCGGGCATCCGGTTGTTGGGGGCGATCTTTAGAAAGTCTGGCTGAAACTGATCGCCCGCGCCGATGTTGATCTCGTGGATCTGGTAGGGCAGCCCCATCTCCTCGAGCGCAATCGTCGTTTTCCACCCGTTGGGCGTGGGCCAGTAGTACAAATCGATCATGGCGGGCTCCTTTGCGCCGCTCACGATGGCCGTTTGAGCCCCGATGGCAAGAGTGCGGGCAGATCCGGCAGCGTCAGGAGCCGGGAAAAGCGCGGCTGCTGGGGGGGCAGACGCTCCGCCAGCGTCTCAAGCCGCAGCGTCCGGGGATGGCGCAGGCATTCCGCGTAAAACCGCATGACGCCGCGCCTGTTATAGGTCGACCAGTGGCAGAAGCGGTGGCGTCCGTCGGCGATTGGCAGCCCGAGCGCGAAGAGGAGCCGCCGGGTCTCTGGATGGTCGATCTGGATGTCGACCCACCGCGCGCGCGGCGTTCTGAGACCCATGCCGATCCCCCGATCCCTGAGGCGTCCGGGTCGCACGAGGCGCTCAAACATCAGCTCGAAGACGTCGTTCTCACGGCTCGTGATGTTGAGAACCTCCACAGAGCGGCCGGCGCCGTGGTCGAGCGCGGCCTCTGCGCGGGAGGTGTATTCGCAGCCCCCCAGCAGGACCGCGCGGCTGATGTCGCCGGGCGCAAGGAGAGGCAGCGCTCCAAGCCCCACGCGCGCGCCGAGCGAGTGGGCCAGAATGTGCACGGGGCGCCCCGGCGCAATCACGCGGATCTGGCGCACAAGGTCTGCGAGCGCCCGGCTCGCGCGCGCCGCTTCCTCGTAAACATCCCAGAACCAGCCGCTCGCAGGCCAGCCAAAGGCAATGCACAGACCCTCCTGGGCATCACCGCGACCGTAACCCAGATGACTGGGCCAACTGACGGCCTTGAAGTTGCCCTTTGGCGCGTAGCCAAAGATATGGGCGTGGGGATCCTTGACCGTCTGGGAGGGGTCGAATTTGTAGCCGTGGATCAGGATCATCACCGGCCCGTCCGATGCGAGGCCCCGCCGGAGCGCGGGCGACAGGGGCGCGCTCGATTTATGGAGCTTGGCTTCGCCGTCTACGACGGAGATACGGAACAGGGGCATGGGGCACCTTTGGGCCACAAGATCTTGGGGGCGGGGGCTAGACTGCTACTATGACAGTGGGGTTACCGTTCCGTGACACCCCCGTGACAGTGCAACGCGCGATCTCCACCCGGCGCAGGGTCACGGCCGCGCTTGACCCCTCCTCCCCCGCGGCATAGGCAGGGGTCGTGGTGATTTGAGCCGGATTGCGGGCCACGTAAAAGAATCCGCTAAACAGGTACGGAGCGTGTTCGCCCCTGCCGCCCGGCTGGGGCTTTTTTGTTGCCTGAAGGAGGGCACAATGGAGAAACGCACCAAAGCCGTTCACACCGGCACCCGTCGCAGCCAATACGGGGAGGTGAGCGAGGCCATCTTCCTCACCCAGGGCTTTGTCTATGAGAGCGCCGAGCACGCCGAGGCCCGCTTTATCGAAAGCGGGCCCGATGAGTTCATCTATGCCCGCTACGGCAACCCCACCGTGGCCATGTTCGAGGAGCGGATCGCGGCCCTCGAGGGTGCCGAGGACGGCTTTGCCACCGCCTCTGGCATGGCGGCCGTCAATGGCGCGCTCACCTCCCTGCTCAAGGCCGGCGATCACGTCGTGGCCGCGCGCGCTCTCTTTGGCTCGTGCCTCTACATCCTTGAAGAGATCCTGCCCCGCTTCGGGGTGGAGGTGGATTTCGTCGATGGCACGTCGCTGCCTGCGTGGGAGGCCGCGATCCGGCCCGACACACGCGCGGTGTTTTTCGAAAGCATTTCGAACCCCGCGCTCGAAGTCATAGATATTGAAGCGGTCTCAGCGCTCGCCCACGCCGTGGGGGCGCTCGTGGTGGTGGACAACGTCTTTGCCACGCCCGTCTATTCCCGCGCGCTGGAGCAGGGGGCCGATGTCGTCATCTACTCCACCACAAAGCATATCGACGGGCAGGGCCGCGCGCTCGGCGGGGTGATCCTCGGCACCCGCGACTTCATCCGCAAGACGGTTGAGCCCTACATGAAACACACCGGTGGCTCGATGTCGCCCTTCACGGCGTGGATGATGCTCAAGGGGCTTGAGACGCTCGATTTGCGCGTGCGCGCGCAGACGGCCAGCGCCGGTGCCCTCGCCGCCGCGCTTGAGGCGCGCAGCGATCTCGACCGCGTGATTTATCCCGGTGCGAAAAGCCACCCGCAACACGCGCTCGTGGCCCGCCAGATGGGGGCAGGGGGCACGATGCTCGCCCTCGATTCCGGCGCGAAGGAGCGCGCCTTTCGCGTGCTCAACGCGCTTGAGGTCTTCACGATCTCCAACAACCTGGGCGACGCGAAATCGATCGTCACGCACCCGGCCACCACCACCCATCAGCGCCTGGGGGAGGAGCAGCGCACAGCCCTCGGCATCACCGAGGGGCTCATCCGCGTCTCGCTCGGGCTCGAAGACAGTGCCGATCTCGTGGCCGACATGATGCAGGCGCTGGATGCGGGCTGATGTGGATCCGGGAGTTCCGGGCCGAGGATGCCGGCCCTTGCGCCGCGCTTTTCTACCGCGCGGTGCATGACGGCGCAGCAGAGCATTATTCGCCCGAGGAGCGTGCGGCCTGGGCGCCCAAGGTCCCCGCTACAAAAGCCTTTGGTGAGCGGCTCGGCGGGCAGATTTGCTTTGTGGCCTGCAATGGCAGCGTTCAGGGCTTCATGAGCCTGACGCCCTCGGGCTACCTCGACATGGCCTTCGTCGCACCCGAGCAGCGCGGAAGAGGGGTGGCTCAGCAGCTTTACGCCGCGCTTCTCAATCGGGCGCATGTGCTGGGTCTCGGGCAGCTCACCACCCATGCCAGCCACCTCGCGCGGCCGTTCTTCCTGCGCCAGGGGTGGGAGGTGGAGGCGGCCGAGACCGTGGAGCGGGGCCGCGTGCTTATCCCCAGGTTTCTGATGCGGTTTTCGCTCGCTGAGTGATCCGCGCGGTCAAAGGTTGCGTAAACTCCAAGCAGAACTTGAAAAGGCGCGCGGTTCACACCCATATGCGCCATTGGCCCGCACCCGGACGAAAGGGGGAAATTGCCATGAATATCCACTCACCCGACATTGATCGTGATCCAAGCCGTGAGGAGGCCGAGGCCGCCCTCGCGCTGCTCCGGCGCTGGGCTGGCAATGCCAGCGACGCCGAGCTCACCGATCTAGACCCGCAGGTGGCCGGTCTCGTGCCCGGCCAGGTTGCCGAATACCCCGCCCTCGCGCGGGCCTACCCGGAGGATTTCGAGGTCGACGCGGCCTACAAGGCCACGTTGCCCGATCTCCAGAACGGGCCCTCCTCGCTTATCCGCGGGGCACGCCAGCAGATCCAGCATGTGGGGATCTCGAATTTCCGCCTGCCGATCCGCTTCAAGACCCGCGACAGCGGCCCGCTGACGCTTGAGACCTCCGTCACCGGCACGGTGAGCCTTGAGGCCGAGAAGAAGGGCATCAACATGTCCCGCATCATGCGGACGTTCTACGGCTACGCGGAGGAGACGTTTTCCTTCGAGGTGATCGAGAAGGCGCTTGATGCCTACAAGTCCGATCTCGAGAGCTTTGACGCCCGCATCCAGATGCGCACCTCCTTCCCGATGAAGGTGGAGAGCCTGCGTTCGGGCCTCGCGGGGTACCAGTATTACGACCTCGCGCTCGAGCTCGTGGAGCAGGGGGGCGTGCGCAAGAAGATCGTGCATCTCGATTTTGTCTATTCCTCCACCTGCCCCTGTTCGCTGGAGCTCTCAGAGCATGCGCGTGCGGAACGCGGCCAGTTGGCCACGCCCCATTCCCAGCGCTCTGTCGCGCGGATCTCTGTGGAGGTGGCGGACGGGCCGGTCCTGTGGTTCGAGGATCTCATCGAGCTCTGCCGGGCCGCGGTGCCCACCGAGACGCAGGTGATGGTCAAGCGCGAGGACGAGCAGGCCTTTGCCGAGCTCAACGCCGCCAACCCGATCTTTGTGGAAGATGCGGCGCGGTCCTTTTGCGAGATGCTTCTGGCCGATCCGCGCGTGGGGGATTTCCGCATTATGGCCTCCCACCAGGAGAGCCTGCATTCCCATGACGCGGTGAGCGTGCTCACCGAGGGGGAGACCTTCGCGGCCCAGAGCCTCGACCCGCGGTTCTTCGCGACGCTCTTTCATGTGGGGTGAGCGGGGCAGGTTGGGTTAACACCGGCCCCCTAACATACAAAAGCGGGGGGCCAGCCCCCCGCGACCCCCCGGAGTATTTCCGAAAAGATGAAGGGCGCGGGATTTGGAGTTTTTCTATCCCTTTGAGACGACCGGCGATGTGGGGACGTATCCCCCCATGGGCTACACCGTCGTGTGGCTGCCACCGGATTTTGCGGCGGGCCTGCCCGAGCCCGTGCGCAGCCGTCCGCGCGTTGTGGGCGAGATCGGTGGTGTGAGCTTTAAGGGCGCGCTTCATCCCACATCTGACGGTCGCGCCTATGTGATCTTCAACAAGGTGCTGCAGAAGAAGACGGGCCGCGTCGTGGGGGATGTGATCTCTCTGGCGTTTCGCTTTGACGACCCGGACGCGGTGGACGTGCCCGCCGCGCTGGCGGCGGCCTTGCGGGACGACGAAGGCGCCGCTGAAGTCTGGGCCGGGCTCACGCCGGGCACGCAGCGCGGATTTGCCCATCAGGTGGCCAGCGCCAAGACAGAGCCCACGCAAAAGAAGCGCGTTTTGGCCGTGCTCGCAGCGCTCGAAGAGCCCAATCCGTCGCCTTATCCCAAGCGGCGCAAGTAGTTGACAGATAGGGCCACCTCGGCCACCGCTTGAGCCATGGTCGACGCCCGCCCGGTCTCATATGTGATTGCACTCCTTGTGGCCGCGCTCGGGGTGACGATGGTCATTCCTGCGGGGATCGACCTCTTTTACGGCAATGAGCACGCGTGGGTGTTTGTCCAATCGGCGGCCTTCACGTTTCTCGTGGGGCTCTTTGTGGCGCTGGCCACCCACAACGTGAACCGGGGCGGGCTTTCGCTGCAGGAGACGTTTCTCCTCACCACCGGGGTCTGGGTGACGCTGCCGGTTTTTGGCGCGATCCCGTTCGTGATCGGGGCCACGGACGCCACCCCGACGGATGCGTTTTTCGAGGCCATGTCGGGCCTCACCACCACTGGTGCCACCGTGTTTTCCGGGCTCGACGATCTGCCCGAGGGGCTTTTGGCGTGGCGCGCGATCTTGCAATGGCTGGGCGGGGTGGGGATCATTGTGGTGGCCATGGTGTTTTTGCCCGAGCTGCGCGTGGGGGGGATGCAGATCTTCCGCTCCGAGGGCTTTGACACGATGGGTAAGATCCTGCCCCGCGCGGCGCAGATCGCCCAGCAGATCTCGGTCATCTACGTGGCGCTGACGGTGCTTTGTACGCTGGCCTACCTGGCTGCCGGTCTCGCGATATTCGAGGCGATCATGCACGCGCTCACCACGGTCTCGACCGGTGGGTTTTCGACGCGCGATGCGTCTTTTGCCGATTTCGGGGCCGCGGCGCAGCTCATTGCGGTGCTCTTCATGATCCTGGCTGCGCTGCCCTTCGTGCGGTTTGTCCAGCTCCTCAACGGGGAGCCGAAGCCGCTCTTCAAGGACCGTCAGGTCACGGGCATGATGGCCGTGCTCCTTGCCTGCGCGGGGTCCGTGACGCTCTGGCTCTGGCTTCGCAATGACGCGGTGAGCCTTGCGGCCCCGCTCGCGGCGCTCTTTAACACCACCTCGCTCATCACCGGCACCGGCTATGCGAGCGAGGATTACATGCAGTGGGGCTCGTTCGCGATCGTGGCGCTTTTCTTTGTGGGTCTTGTGGGGGGCTGCGCGGGCTCGACGTCGTGTTCGGTCAAGATCTTCCGCTACCAGCTGCTCTTTGCCTCGGTGCGCGCGCAGGTGCGCCAGATCTACTCGCCCTCGGGTATCTTCACGCCGCGCTATGACGGCCGCCCCGTGGGGCAGGATGTGGTGGACTCGGTGATGTCGTTCTTTGTGGTCTTCATCGGCACGCTCATCCTCATTGCCGTGCTTTTGTCGATGACGGGGCTCGATGCTATCACGGCGGTGTCGGGCGCGGCTGCCGCCATCGCCAATATCGGCCCCGGCCTCGGGACCGAGATCGGCCCCGCCTCCAACTACGGCGGCCTCAACGACGCGGCCAAATGGATCCTCTCCATCGGCATGCTACTGGGCCGGCTCGAGCTTATGGCCGTCCTTGTCCTCTTCACCCGCGCATTCTGGAGCCAGTAAATGCAACGACCGCTCGGTGCTCAAATCTCTCACATGCTGGCGGCCCGCGGGGTCGATACGATCTTTGGGATCCCTGGCGTCCATAATCAGGAGATGTATCGCGGCATCGAGGAGGCTGGCATCACCCACGTGCTCGCCCGCCACGAACAGGGGGCAGGCTTCATGGCCGATGGCTATGCCCGCGCCTCGGGCCGCCCGGGCGTCTGCTACGTGATCACGGGGCCGGGTCTGACGAATG
>JBCBME010000087.1:0-8290 GCA_039822945.1 Pseudomonadota bacterium | reverse complement strand
CAGAGGTGCAGGTGGGCAATGAACGCTGGGAGGGGTTCTGGCGCGGGGCCGGGGCCGATCTCTGCTACGAGTTCGCCCAGGGCCCGCGCCTCGGCAAAACCTGTTTTCAGGTGGAGGCCACGAGCCGCGGCTACCTGACCTCGCTCGGCGACAACGTGCGCCCGGTCGCGAGCGCCATCCGCTTCTGACCCGCCCGCACGGCGCTCAGAGCGCGCGGCCGAGCCGCGTGATCGCCCCTGTGACATCCGTCGCCGCGATCCGGGTCTGCTCGGAGAGGCTCTTGATCTCCCCCGCGATCACCGAAAACCCGCGGCCGGCGTCGCCAGCCCGCGCCGCCTCCACCGTGGCGTTGATCGCGATGAGGGAAATCGTGCGCGAAATATCCGTGATGCGCGTGATCGCGGTATCGGCCTCGCCCCGCGCCGCCATGAGCGTCTCAATCCGGTCGGAGAGGAGCTTGGCCTTGCCGCGCTCGAGCTCTTCGACGAACGCGGTCAGGCGGGGTGCAAATGTCTCGATGGCGTAGGAGATGAGCGCGAAATGCGCGTCCGCGGCCCCGCCGGGATGCTCATCGGTGGTACGGATCAGCGCCTCCACCCGCTGCGCAAGGCCCAGAAACGCCTCCGCCGCTTGAGGACAGGCCGCAAGCCTCTCCCGAAACCACGCCAGCGCCTCTTGATTCTCAGAAGGAAGATCCCGGCTCGGGTCAAAGAAGGCCGTGATGCCGCGATACTCGGCCAAGGCCACAGCGATGTCCCGCTCCAGCCGCTCACGCTCCTTGTCGGTGCGTGCGATCCCCTTCAGCAGCGTAAACTGGACAAGCCAGTGCCCCGTCGCGCGCAGCTGCGTGGGCAGCTCCGCCATCGCCGTGCAAGCCATCACAAAGCGCTGGTGCTGCGCCTCAAGCGCGCTCTCCCCCGCGGGGGAGGACAGGGATGTGGACAGGCGGTAGGCGTCGGGCATGGGTCACGTTCTGTCTGGTCGCTCAAGTTTGCACACAAGACATAAAATGACCGTTAACTCCGTTGCGCTTGGCAGACCTTGCGCATCTAGGCTGTGCTCTGGGCTGTGCGTAGGGCGAGAGAGCCCTGCCCATCGGCGCACAAAAGAGTGACCGAACCGCCCTGTTCCCCCAAAGTAAGACGCGCTAACTTAGCGTCATCCGACAGCAGGAGGGAAAGATGATCCGAGGTTTGTCCCAACTCAACTGCCCGCCGAAGCTCCGCGTGCCGCTCCTTGCAGCGCTTCTCGCCGTGGCGCTCGGTATCTCGAAGACGACCGCGTCCCCGATGGAGGCCGAGGCCTTCGCCGATGAGGTCTCCGGCACGGCGCTCGAAGTCATGACCGCGCCGTTCCCGGCCACAGCCACCCTGACCCGCGACGGTGCCGTCGAGCTGCAAAGCGCGATCGGCACCTTCCACGGTGCCTGGGTGGGGCAAGGCACGTCCTTTTGCCTGATCTTTGAGAGCGGCCCCGTCGCGGGCCAGAATTGCGTGAAGATCGAAGAACGCGCCGACGGCACGTTTGCCACGTCCGAGGGCACAGAGTTGCGCCCGGTCGCGAGCGCCTACCGCTTCTGATCGCCGTGGCGCTCCTTCAGGCGCGTCCCGTCCCCTGAAGCACCCCGTGCTCCAGCGCGTAGCGCGTCAGTCCCGCCGTGGAGCTGATGCCAAGCTTGCGCTTGATGTTCTTGCGGTGGGTCTCCACCGTCCTAACGGAGATATCTAGCACGCGCGCCACCTCCTTGTTGGAGCGGCCCTGCGCGAGTTCGAGGAGGATCGTCTGCTCGCGGTTCGTGAGCGGCTCGCGCCCGTCCTGCGTGTCTGGCGCCATGGCGCCCTCGGCCCCGGTGCACAGGTACTGCCCGCCCGCCATGACGGTATCGATGGCGGTCTTGATCTCCTCTGTGGGGACGTCCTTCAACACGTAGCCGCGGGCACCGTGGTTGAGCGCTGTGGCGATGTATTCGGGGCTGTCATGTATACTCAGGATCAGGATGCGAATGCCCGGCTGCTCCTCGAGGATGATCTCCGTGGCCGCGAGGCCTGAGAGCTCCGGCATGTTGAGATCCATGAGGATGACATCGGGCGTGAGCGCGCGCGCTTGCTCCACCGCCTCGCGGCCCGTGCTTAGCACGCCCACGACCTCGATATCGGCATAGCTTTCGAGGATCGCCTCGATCCCGTCGGCCACCATGGGGTGGTCATCTACGATCAAAACGCGGGTCATGCGGCCCCCTTCGTTTCCAAGGTGTCTGCCCGCTCAAGGGTCGGCTCGGCGGCCCGCTCGGGCGCGAGCATATGCGACAGCGGCACCTTGATCTCCACGACCGTGCCCTTGCGCGACGACACCACGTTCAGCGTCCCGTTCAGCTTTTCCACGCGCTCTTGCATGTTGCGCAGGCCAAGCCCCGCGCGCGGGTCGCGCGCCTGCGAGGTGGGCAAGCCCTGTCCGTTATCGGCGATCCGCATCCGCGCGCCGCGCGCATTGCCCTCGAGCGTGAGCGAGACATGGGTGGCTTGTGCGTGACGCTCCACATTCGTGAGCGCCTCCTGCGCCACGCGGTAGAGCGCGATCTTGGCTTCATCATCGAGGCGGTTGCGAAAGACCACCGTCTTGAATTCCGAGCTCACCTCGTTGCGGGCGCTGAAATCCTCCACGAGCGCCTTCAGCGCGGGGCCGAGACCCAGATCATCGAGCACGGCCGGGCGCAGATCCCGGCTGATGCGGCGCACCTCCTGGATGGCACCGCCGAGCGCGTCGATCCCGCTGTCGATATTCTGGCCCGCGCGCGGATCGCCCGTGGCCAGCCTACGCCGTGCGGCATCGAGCGAATAGCGCACGGAGACTAGGATCTGGCTGATCCCGTCATGGAGCTCCCGCGCCACGCGGCTGCGTTCTTCCTCCTGGGTGTCAAAGATGCGCTGCGTGAGATCCTTGAGCTTCACATCCGCGCGCTTGCGTTCGCGGATGGTGATGTAGAGCCCGCTCAGGAAGACGAGGAGGAGCGCGAGAAACGTGATGCCGGCGATTTGCAGAAACGTGCGATCGATCCGCTCTTCCATGTCCGCGCGCGCCACCGCGACCGTCTCCAGCACATCATCGATGAAGACGCCCGTGCCCATCACCCACTGCCAGGAGGGCAGGGCGGTGACATAGGCGATCATCTCCGCTTCGTCCCCGGTGGAGGGCTTCGGCCACAGAAACGAGTGGTAGCCCGATCCCGCGCGGCCCGTCTCGATGAGCGTGTCGGTGATGGGCGTGCCCGTGCTGTCGGTCTGCCCGCTGAGATCAATACCGATGAGCTCGGTCTGGCGCGGGCTCACCACCATCGTGCCGTCATAGTCGTACACGAAATAAAATCCGTCATCGCCGTAGATCATCGCCGACAGCATCTGGGTAACGCGGTCCTTGGCGTCCTGGTCGTCGGGGGCCTTGTTGCCGTAGGTCCAGAAAAACGAGTTGCGCGCGAGCGTCACGTAGTTCTTCAGCTCGGCCTTTTTGGCGGCGAGGAGCTCTTCCTCCAGAGCTTGGATCTCGCGCTCTGCCAGCGCGCGGGACTGGTCGGTCACGAGCACGCCGATCAGCGCCACCGCCAGCACAAGCGGGACCGCCGCCAAAAACACGAGCTTTTGGGCGTAAGACAAGTGGGGCCAAGCGAAAATGCGTCCCATAGGGCGCGTTTTGCCCCAAGAGCGCTGTCCGTTCAATGGAGCCCGCGCCAGAGCGGTGCAGCAGATCGGCACAGCCTGCAGCATAGAAATGCTGCGCAGAGTAAGGAAGGATTCCTGGCGATTTCCGCAAAAATTGCCTGAATCGATCCCCTGCCTACGTAGTGCTGGGTATTGTGGCGCAAAAAACGATCGCTAGGGTCGCGCCACTTGCAACGATCTTGCTGCGTGTTGAGTCGTGCAGCTCTACGGGAGGATATCTATGGATCGTCGTTCTTTTCTGAAAACATCTGCGTTGGGTGGGGCCACCGCAGCACTGGCAGCGCCCGCAATTGCTGGCGGCCACGCACGCACCCTTACGATGGTGACGTCCTGGCCGCGCGGCTTCGCGGTTCTTGATGACGCGGCCACCTACTTCAACGAGGCCGTGGACGCGATGTCCGGCGGCTCGCTCGTCATCGACAAGAAGGCACCGGGCGAACTCGTGGGTGCGTTCGAAGTGTTTGACGCCGTCTCGTCCGGCCAGGCAGACCTCTACCACTCGGCTGACTACTACTTCCTCGGCCAGCATCCGGGCTACGCGTTCTTCACGGCCGTGCCCTTCGGCGCAACCGCGCAAGAGCTCACCAACTGGTACTACAACGACGGCGGCCAGGAGCTGCACGACGAACTCGGCTCGATCTTCGGCCTGAAGTCGTTCCTGTGCGGTAACTCCGGCTCCCAGTCGGGCGGTTGGTTCCGCAACGAGATCAACTCCGCCGACGACCTCGCCGGTCTCCGCTTCCGCATGCCCGGCCTCGGTGGCCAGGTGCTCGGCAAGCTCGGCGTCTCTGTCCAGAACATCCCCGGCGGCGAACTCTACCAGGCGCTGTCGTCCGGTGCCCTCGACGGTCTCGAGTGGGTTGGCCCCTTCGCAGACGAGCGCGCAGGCTTCCAGGAAGTCGCGAAGGTCTACTACACCGCAGGCTTCCACGAGCCGGGCTCGGGCCTTGCATGCGGCATGAACCTCGACGTGTGGGAGAGCCTCGAGCCCGCTCACCAGGCCATCATCGACAACGCCACGAAGGCCACGACGCACTGGCAGCTCTCCAACACGCTGGCCAACAACGGCGGCGCCCTCGCGCGTCTCCAGGCCCAGGGCGTGCAGACGCTGCAGTTCTCCGACGACGTCTGGGATGCGTTCGGCGCGGCCTCCAAAGAGGTGCTCGACGAGAACATGGATGACGAGCTCTACGCCCGCATCCGCAACTCCTTCGACGCGTCGCTCGCCAAGTCCTCTGACTGGATCCTGAAGTCCGACGGTGAGTTCGTGGCACAGCGCAACCGCGTGCTGGCCGCAGGCTAAGCAGATCGCAACAAACACCGCCAAGGCCCTGTTTTCGCAGGGCCTTGGCATGAGACCTTTCGAAACGCCTTGCTGAGATCCGCGCAGGGGACCGCGCATCACAGTGCAAAAGCGGGCAAGGATTTTCGAAAACTCTCTTGGCGCGCCGGGGGGCGGCCACCACTCATAGGGGGAACGGCCCATGGAGGCACTCAGCTGGTTTGCCACCAACTTGGCCCTTGGCTTTTACAACGTCTTTTACGCCATCACGCATCCGATGAGTTGGCTGAACTGGGGTGATCCCAAGGCGGTGATGCGCTTCATCTACTATGGCGGGTCGGTGGAGCTCTTCTTTTCCATCTTCGCGATCTTCCTCGTGGTGACGGCCATCGGCTTCTGGAAAAACGCCTTCATGTGGGGCGTCGTGCGCGGGCTCGAGGGCTTTGCCAACACGGTGGGGCGTCTGGCGGCCTGGGCGGGCCTTCTGATGGTGCTCCAGCAGGTGGTGATCGTTGTCATCCAGCGGATCTTTCTGGAGGCGCAGATCGCCTTTGGCTTCGGCGTGCAATTCTCCAAGGACATCAGCTGGTACGCCGAGGAGCTCAAGCTCTACAACGCCATGATCGTCTGCCTCTGCTGCGCCTACACCTTCGTCCAAGGCGGGCATGTGCGCGTCGATCTCATCTATTCGGCAGTGAGCTACCGCACGAAGCGGATCATCGACATGGCGGGTTCGCTCTGTCTGATGATGCCCTTCGCTGTGCTGGCGTGGATGTATTCGTGGTACTTCATGTGGCGTCACCTCGTGAACCCGCCGGTCTCGGCTTCTGATACGCTGCAGCGCCTCGTTGACGGCAAAAGCCGCGCCTTCCGCTGGAGCGTGGAGACCATCGGCTTCTCCCCCAACGGCTTTAACGCCTACTTCCTCTTCAAGGTGCTGCTGGTCGTGCTCGTGGGCATGATCTTCCTGCAGGCCGTGGCGTTCTTCTACCGCTCCTACCTCGAATACAAAGAGGGCGAGGGCGCAGAAGGCAAATTCCTCGACAAAGACAAGCTCGGCGATGAAGAGGCCGAGCTCGCCGCAGAAATTCACTAAAGGACAGGCATAATGTTCGGACTAGACGGCGTCGAGGTTGGCCTCATTATCGTCTTTTTGACCCTCTTCGGGTCCATCCTGTCGGGCTTTCCGGTGGCCTTCGCCATCGCGGGCTCGGCGGTCATCTCCTTCGGGATCATCGCCTCGCTCGACGCAGCTGGGCTTTTGATCCACGCGGCCATCGACACCACGACGACGGAGTACTTCGCCCTCGTCAATGACGGCATCGCGCGAGAAACGATCTCGATATTCAGGTATCCGGAATTGCCGCGTCTGGAGGAGCCCGTCTTCCCCTCCGGCTGGGAGCAGGCGGTGGATCGCAATATCTCCTTCCTCGTGAACCGCATCAACGAGCGCGTTCTGGCCGGCCAGTCGATCGAGACGCTGCTTGCCGTTCTTATGTTCGTGCTCATGGGTATCACGCTTGAGCGCTCGAAAATCGCCAATGACCTCCTGACGACGATGGCCAAGGTCTTTGGCCCGCTGCCGGGCGGTCTCGCCGTGTCCGTGGTGGTCGTGGGCGCGTTCCTTGCGGCCTCCACCGGGATCGTGGGCGCCACTGTGGTGACGATGGGCTTGCTCAGCCTGCCCACCATGCTGCGCAACAATTACTCGCCCGAGCTCTCCACCGGGGTCATCGCGGCCTCTGGCACGTTGGGCCAGATCATCCCGCCCTCCATCGTGATCGTGCTTCTGGGCACGCTTGCGGGCGATCTTTATTCCCGCGCGCAGGAAGAACGCGCACAGTCTCTGGGCTGCACCGACGCGCTCACCTTCCTCGGTGAGCCTGCCGTGGTCTCCGTGGGGACGCTTTTCCAGGCGGCACTCGTGCCGGGCATCATGCTGGCCGGGCTCTATGCGAGCTACGCCTTCATCTACGCGCTCTTTAATCCGTCAAAGGCACCCTCCGTGCAGACCGGCACCCCGTCTGAGGAGGTCGTGACGCGCAACGAGGCGATGGGGTGGTTCCTTGCCGCGCCGCTCGCCCTCATCGGCGGGGCGATCCTCTTGGGTCAGGTCAACATCATCGGCAGCCAGGACATCACTGTCTCCTCGCGCACCGCACTGGCCGAGGGCGCGAGCCTGCGGACGAATGTGAGCCCCGAATGCCAGGCCGCGATGATCGATCTCCACGGTCAGGACGCCTGGGACACCGCCGTGGCCGAGCAGGCCGCCATCGACGAGGCCGGCGGCATCCAGGACAGCCGCGATCTCACACCCGAAGAGCTCGAGCAGGCGCGCATCGATGTGATCGCCAATGCCGCGCCCATTGGCGGGGGGCTGGCCACGTCCTTCATCCTGCTGGCGCTCGTGCTGACGACGGCGCGGGGCGTGGCCCCCTCAAAAGATTTCACACCCATTGCCATCGGCCTTGGCGGGGTGGGGCTCGCGCTCCTGACCGATGCGTTCTTCCTACCGCCGGACATGACGGCGGGGCCCCGGCTCGCGCTACTGGCGATCCCGCTACTCATCACGCTCTATGGTTGTCGGGAGGCGGTGATACGCCTCGCCGAGAATGAGCTCATCCGCGTGGTCTTCCCGCCGCTCGTGCTCATCGTGGCGGTGCTGGGCTCGATCCTTGGCGGCATCACCAACCCGACGCCCGCCGCGGCACTGGGTGCGGCTGGGGCGATCATGCTCGCCGCCTACCGCAAGCTCTCTGACCAGAACCGCAGCCCGCGGGTGATCCTCGGGGCGTCGTTCGCGCTCATCATCATGCTCCTCGTCGGCGTCAACTTTGACCTCCGCCTCGGGCAGGAGATGGTGCTCGTGGAAAACCGCATCGCCTATGTCGCGGCGCAGGCCACCTATCTCTACGCGATGTTCGGCCTCCTCTACGCGTGCTGGGTGCTCTTTTCCGGCGGGGTGCTGAGCCCCGTGGTGCGGGAAACCGCGAAAGTCACGAGCATGGTCTTCACCATCCTCATCGCCTCGCAGCTTCTCAACCTCGTGGTGATCTCCTTCGGCGGGGAGCATTACATCCAGGATTACCTGCGCAGCTTTGACCGCGAATGGACGGTCTTCCTCATCGTGATGCTGATCATGTTCATCCTGGGCTTCGTCCTCGACTTCCTGGAGATCATCTACATCGTGGTGCCCATTGTGGGCCCGGTGATCTATGGCGGGTCGCTCGATCCCAAATGGGTGACGATCATGATCGCGGTGAACCTGCAGACCTCGTTCCTGACGCCGCCCTTC
>JBCBME010000086.1:0-8310 GCA_039822945.1 Pseudomonadota bacterium | reverse complement strand
ATGAGCGCGGGGTCCTCTGCGGCGCGTACGCCGTGGCCGATCCGCTCGAGCCCCAGCGTCTGCCAGGCGTCGCGGACGCTCGCCGCATCACCCCACTCGCCCGCGTGACCCGTGATGTGGAGGCCCGCCTCGCGCGCGCAGTCGAAGGCCCAAAGAAAATCGGACGGCTTGCCCATGAGCTCCGCCCCCGCGATGCCGAAACCCCGGATGAAACCGCCGTAGCTCTCCGCGGCGCAGATCGCGGCGGGCTTGGCCTTTTCCGGACCGAAATGGCGGATGCAAGTGACGATGCCCTTGAGCGTGACGCCCTCGACATGGGCCTCTTCCATCGCCGCAAGGTATTCGCGCCACGCCCCCACATCGCCGCCGCCGCAGAAATCGGGGCTCACGAAGGTTTCGGCGTAGATGACCCCATGGGCGGCGAGCTCTTCGAGGACGGCCTGGGTGAGGCGCTTGAACTCCTCAGGGCCGGTGAGGACGGAGCAGGCCGCCTCATAGACGCTGAGAAAATGCTCGAAGTCGCGGTAGGCGTAGCCGCCGTCCTCCTTGAAGATCTCTGAGAGGTCGGTGCCCTTCTCGGAGGCGAGCCCGCGGATGAAGGTGGGCGGCGCGGCCCCCTCGAGATGGAGGTGTAATTCGATCTTGGGCGTGGTCTTCCAGCTCACAGAACGCTCCTTCCCGGGCCGCTATGCCCGATGCCTAGATGGGCGGCGACGCTCGCCCCCACATCGGCAAAGCCCATGGCGGGCAGTGGCCCGTCCCCTGCCCCCACCATCAGCACGGGAACGCGTTCGCGCGTGTGCTCTGTCCCCGGCCAGGTGGGGTCATTGCCGTGATCGGCGGTGAGCACAAGCACATCGCCCGCGCGCAGGCCCGCCAGCACGAGGGGCAGCTGCCGGTCAAACCATTCGAGCGCGCGCGCATAGCCCGAGACATCGCGCCGGTGGCCATAGAGGCTGTCGAATTCGACGAAGTTGGCAAAGGTCAAGCTGCCCTCTTCGGCCTCTGCCGTCAGGCGCACGAGGTGCTCCATGAGCTCGGCATCGGAGCCTTTCACGACGTCGGTGATCCCACGCATGGTGAAGATATCGCCGATCTTGCCCACCGCGTGAACGGTGCGGCCTGCGGCCTCGGCCCAGTCGCAGAGCGTGTCGGCGGGCGGCAGGATCGCGTAATCCCGCCGATTCTTCGTGCGCTCGAAGGTGCCGGGGGTACCGACGAAGGGCCGCGCGATCACGCGGCCCACCTTCATGGCGTGGAGCATCGGCGCGAGGGCCTCGCAAAGCGTGAGGAGCCGCTCGAGCCCGAAGCCCTCCTCGTGGGCCGCGATCTGGAAGACGCTGTCGGCAGACGTGTAGCAGATGGGCCAGCCAGTGCGGAGGTGCTCTGCGCCGAGGCGGGCGATGATCTCCGTGCCCGAGGCGTGGCAATTGCCGAGAATGCCGCCCGTGCCCGCAAGCTTTGCCGCGGCGGCTGAGACCTCCTCGGGGAATGTCGGTTCGGTATCGGGGAAGAAATGCCAATCCCACGGGACGGGCAGACCGGCGAGCTCCCAATGGCCGGAGGGCGTGTCCTTGCCGGGGGAGATTTCTGTCGCGGCTCCCCAGCGGGCATGCTGGTGCGGGGGCAGATCTGCCGTCTCTCCAGATGCTGCCGTGAGCGCCGAGCCGAGGCCAAGGGCGGCCATGTGAGGCACATGAAGCGGGCCGCTGCGCCCCTCTTCCGCTGCGCCCGCCGCGCAAGCAGCAGCGATGTGGCCCAGCGTGTTGGCGCCTGCGTCACCAAACTCTGCGGCATCGGGTGCGCCGCCGATCCCCACGGAATCCATCACCACGAGAAAGGCGCGCGTCATGGCCCGATCCTGCCGTGGAGGAGATCGGGCGCGATGGGGCGAGCGTCGGCGAGCGTGAGGGCCTCTAGGATCGCGTCAGCCGCGACGCTCGCGGCATCCTCGGTCGCGGCATGGACAAAGGCCACGGGCGCGCCCGCCTCCACGCTCGTGCCCAAGGGCGCGACGTGGGAAAGGCCCACGGCGGGGTCGATCCGGTCGCTTTCCACGCGGCGCCCGCCACCGAGACCCACGACAGCGTGGCCGAGCGCGGTGCCGTCCCACGCAGCCACAAAGCCCGCGCCCGGCGCGGGCACCGGCACCTGAAGCGGCGCTGTGGGCAGGAGCGTTTCGGGGCGGTCGATCAGGCTTTCTGGGCCGCCCTGGGCCGAGATCATGCGCGCAAACCGCTCGGCAGCGTGGCCTGCATCGAGGGCGCGGGTGAGGCGCAGGTTGGCCTCTGCTTCGGTCTCTGCGACGCCCGCGAGGACGAGGAGCTCCGCGCCGAGCGCCAGCGCCACCTCCACGACAGGGCCGCGCGCCTCGCCGCGCAGGATGGCTACGATTTCAGCCACTTCGAGCGCGTTGCCAAGCGCGGGCAGGAGCGGCTGGGACATATCCGTGATGAGCGCAGCTGTCGGGCAGCCCGCGCCATTGGCCGTGCGCACGAGGCTTTCAGCGAGCTCACGCGCCTCCGCCGGCGTCTTCATGAAAGCGCCCGAGCCTACTTTCACGTCGAGCACGAGCGCTTCGAGCCCGGCTGCGAGCTTTTTCGACAGGATCGACGCGGTGATGAGATCGAGCGAGGGGACGGTACCGGTGACATCGCGGATGCCGTAGAGGCGGCGGTCGGCGGGTGCGATCCGCTCTGTGGGCCCGACGATGGCCGCGCCTGTGCGGCGCACGATCTCGCGCAGTTCTTCGGCGCTGACATCGACGCTGACGCCGGGGATCGCCTCGAGCTTATCGAGGGTGCCGCCGGTATGGCCGAGGCCGCGGCCCGAGATCATGGGCACGTAGACCCCGAGGGCCGCGAGCATAGGCGCGAGCAGGAGCGAGACGGCATCCCCCACCCCGCCGGTGGAGTGTTTGTCGAGCACGGGGCCGGGCAGATCCCAGGCCATCACGTCGCCTGAATCCCGCATCCCCTCTGTCAGCGCCACGCGGCCAGCTTCGCCAAGCCCCTGCCAGCAGACAGCCATGGCAAAGGCTCCGCCCTGCGCATCGCTGACCGTGCCATTTCCAAGGCCCTGGGCAAAGGCGGCAAGGTCTGCCGCGCTGGGGCGCGTGCCCTGGCGCAGGTCGTCGATCAGGCGGCGCGCGTCCATCTGGTCAGGTGTTTTCCATGTGATCGAGCGTGAAGGCGCCGGGCAAAAGCTCCCCCACGGAGGTCGCAAGCCGTGCGCCTGCGGTGGTGGCCAGCGTCACGGGCACGTCGCGCGCCCCGAATTCGGCGAGCTTTTGGCGGCAGCCGCCGCAGCAGGGCACGGGCTCGGGGCTGTCGGCGATGACGGCCACCTCGACGATCTCGTATTCCCCGGCAGCCGCCATAGCCGCAAGCGCGCCCGCTTCGGCGCAGGTCCCCTCGGGATAGGCCACGTTTTCGACGTTGCAGCCGGTATAGATCGCGCCGGATGCGGTGCGGACGGCCGCGCCCACCTTGAAGTTCGAATAGGGGGCGTAAGCGCGTTCGCGGACGGCGCGGGCGGCGGCGATGAGGTCGTCTGACATGGGCACATGCTGGACGCGCGGCCCGGGATTGGCAAGCTCAGCTGGCGAGCTTCGTCTCAAAAGTCCCCGGCAGGCTGACCTCGAGGATCTCGATGTCATCGCTCGGGTCCGCGAGGCGCGTTTTGAGGCCGGGCGGGATGACGAAAGCGTCGCCTGCCTCGAGGGTCTGGGCCTCCTGCCCCTCCCCCTCGAGCGTCACGGTGCCCTCCATGACAAAGCTGAAATGGATGTCGCTGTCGTGGCGCGCCCAGGCGGGTTCGCCTTCACCCCGGCGGATGACGTGGACGCTGGCCACGCCCTTGGTGTGCTGGGCAATCGTCGTGTCGCGGCTCACGTAGCCCGGCAGGCGAAACGGCGCGAACGTGGCCTCCTCCGCCTGATGGTGGACGAAGGTCTGGCCGCCGAACTCCCGCCGAGGTCTGTGGTGGGGCGTGGGCAGCTCCAGCGCATGGTCGATGGTGGTGATATGCTCGGCCGGAACGCCGATCTCGATCACCTCGATATTGTCAGAGGCATAGAGCACGCGGTGGCGGATTTCGGGCGGCTGGATGACGCAATTCCCGGCATGGAGGCGGAATGGCTCCCCCTGGTCCTCGTAGACGAGATCGACCCAGCCCTTGTAGCAGAAGATCAGCTGAAATCCGACAGAGTGGAAATGCACCATGTCGGGCACCGGCCCGCCATCGGGGATGCGGATGTGAGAGGCGATGATCGAGCCGCCGAGCCGCGAGGGGATGAGATCGCGGTAGTGCATGCCTGCGCGCCCGATCACCCAGGGCGCCTGATTGGCGAGGCGGCGGACGGTGAATTCATGCTCGGTTTCGGGCATCACGACGGGTGGCGCGAGGGGTGCGATCTCCACGCGGTTGCCCGAGGGCGCGGTGAGCTCCGTCTCCCCGCCCGCGATGAGGACGGGATCATCGCACAAAAGCCGGATCGTGCCCGGGGCCGCGTCGAGCCCCGCAACGAGGCGCAGGCGCAGCCCAAAGCCAGAAAGCACCACAACGCGGGGATCATCGGCGGGATAGATCTCCTCCATCCGGAAGCCGAGGGTCTTGGTGAAAAACGGGATGTCGTCGCGCACGTCACGCGCGGGGAGGACGATCTCGGCCCTGATGTTTTGCATGTCTCGCCCCTCCCTTTTGCCCGGCCCCGCGGCATGCTCGGGGGTGGGGCACTTCTCGGTGCGTGTCTGTCTTGGGTCGGAGGGCGGCGCTGGTCAAGGCCCCGGACCTTGACGTGCGGGCCAGAACGCGTGGACATCGCGCGGCGGGCCACCTAATCCTGATCGCAATTGCCGCAGAAAAGAGCCCCATGACCGACCAGCCCGAGAGCCCCGCCCTCACCTATCACCGCCTCCCGAAACCCGGGAAGCTCGAGATCCGCGCCACCAAACCGCTCGCCAATGGCCGGGATCTGGCGCGCGCCTATTCGCCGGGGGTGGCGGAGGCCTCATCGGCGATCTTTGAGGATCCCGCGAAGGCGCGCGATTACACGGCGCGGGGCAATCTGGTGGCCGTCGTCTCCAACGGATCAGCGGTGCTGGGCCTTGGCAATATCGGGGCGCTGGCGTCAAAGCCCGTGATGGAGGGGAAGGCCGTCCTCTTCAAGAAATTTGCAAATATCGACTGTTTTGACATCGAATTGGACGAGGCGGACCCTGAAAAGCTCGCCGATATCGTCTGCGCGCTGGAGCCGACGTTTGGCGCGATCAACCTCGAGGACATCAAGGCGCCCGATTGCTTTATCGTGGAAAAGCTCTGCCGGGAGCGGATGAACATCCCGGTCTTCCACGATGATCAGCACGGCACGGCCATCGTCGTGGGTGCCGCCGCGATGAACGCGCTCCACGTGGCGGGCAAACGCTTTGAGGATATCAAGATCGTCTCCACCGGCGGGGGGGCGGCGGGTATTGCGTGTCTGAACATGTTGCTCAAGCTCGGTGTGCGGCGCGAGAATGTCTGGCTCTGCGACATTGACGGGCTCGTCTATGAGGGGCGCGGCAACTCCACCCCGCAGAAGGATGCCTATGCGCAGGGCAAAAGCCCCGCTGGGTTGGGTGATGTCATCGAGGGTGCTGACCTCTTCCTCGGGCTTTCGGGGCCCGGTGTTCTGACACCCGAGATGGTGGGCAAGATGGCCGCGCGTCCGATCATCTTTGCACTGGCGAACCCCACGCCGGAGATCCTGCCAGAGCTTGCACGCGGGGTCGCACCTGATGCCATCATCGCCACGGGGCGCAGCGATTTTCCCAATCAGGTCAATAACGTGCTGTGTTTCCCGTTCATCTTCCGCGGCGCGCTCGACGTGGGCGCGACCGAGATCAACGACGCCATGGAGATCGCCTGTATCGAGGGGATCGCGGCGCTGGCGCGTGCGACGACGAGCGCGGAGGCCGCGGCCGCCTATCAGGGCGAGCGGCTAAGCTTTGGCGCCGATTACCTGATCCCGAAGCCCTTCGATCCGCGCCTCATGGGCGTGGTGGCCAGCGCCGTGGCAGGTGCCGCCATCGAGACCGGCGTGGCCGCCCGCGAGATCAATGTGGCGGCCTACAAGGAGAGCCTCGATGGATCCGTCTTCCGGTCCGCGCTCATCATGCGGCCCGTGTTCGAGGCGGCCTCAACGGCGGCGCGGCGCATCGTCTTCGCCGAAGGAGAGGATGAGCGCGTGCTCCGCTGCGCGCAGGCCACGCTCGAGGACCTCACAGAGATGCCCATCCTCATTGGGCGCCCTGACGTGATCGCCCAGCGCTGCGAGCGGGCGGGCCTCAAGATCCGGCCTGGCGATTTCGAGGTGGTGGATCCCAACAACGACCCCCGTTACCGCGATTACTGGGGCACCTATCACCGCCTGATGGCGCGGCGCGGCGTCACCCCCGACATTGCGCGCGCGATCATGCGAACGAACTCCACCGCGATCGGCGCGGTCATGGTGGCCCGCGAGGAGGCGCACAGCGTGATCTGCGGCACCTTCGGGCAGTATCACTGGCATCTGCGCTACCTCACGGAGGTGCTGAGCGGCGGCGCAGAGAACCTGCACCCGGTGGGGGCCATGTCGATGATGATCCTGGAGGACGGCCCGCTTTTTCTCGCTGATACCCATGTGCAGGATCAGCCAACGCCCGAGCAGATCGCCGAGACGGCCTGCGCCGCCGCCCGCCATGTCCGGCGCTTTGGCGTGGAACCCCGTGTCGCGCTTTTGTCGCGCTCGCAGTTTGGCGATCAGGAGTGTGTCACGGGCCGATCCATGCGGGCGGCCATTCAGCTCCTGGATGCTGCCCCGCGGGATTTCTCCTACGAGGGAGAGATGCACGCAGCCACCGCGCTGAATGCGGAGATCCGGGAGCGGATCTTCCCCGGATCGCGCCTGACGGGGGATGCCAACGTGCTGATCTTCGGCAACGCCGACGCGGCCTCTGGCGTGCGCAACATCCTGAAATACAAGGCCAGCGGTCTCGAAGTCGGGCCGATCCTGATGGGGATGGGGAACAAGTGCCATATCGCGACGCCCGCCATCACGGCGCGGGGCCTGCTGAACATGACAGCGCTCGCGGGCACGCCCGTGGAGCATTACGGCTGATGCCGGGACCAAGGGTCGAGCCACGGGGTGGGCGACGGGGCGGGCACGGGTCGCACACCAATCTCTTGCCGCGTGCGCGTCCCTTCCAGTAGAGCGCTGGAAGAACTGGGAGAAGATACGATGGGCTACACTGACGTCTACACTGGCTGGATGGCCGATCCGGAGGCCTTTTGGATGGATGCCGCAGGGGCCATCGATTGGGTGAAGGCCCCGAGCCGGGCGTTGGATGCCTCGAACGCGCCGCTCTACGAGTGGTTCACCGACGCAGAGGTGAACACCTGTTGGAACGCCGTCGACCGCCATGTGGAGGCCGGGCGCGGCGATCATGCCGCCATCATTTATGACAGTCCCATCACCGGCGCTTCTGCCCGCATTACCTATGCCGAGCTGAAGACGCGGGTGGCCCAGCTCGCAGGTGCGCTTTCGGCGCGGGGTGTCGCCCTCGGCGATCGCGTGATCATCTACATGCCCATGGTGCCCGAGGCCGTCATCGCGATGCTGGCCTGCGCGCGCATCGGGGCGGTGCATTCGGTCGTCTTTGGCGGGTTTGCCTCCAACGAGCTCGCCGTGCGCATCGATGACGCGACGCCGAAGGCCATCATCGCCGCCTCCTGCGGGTGCGAGCCCGGGCGCATCGTAGCCTACAAGCCCCTCCTCGACGGCGCGATCGAACATGCGAGCCACAAACCAGAATTTCAGATGATCCTGCAGCGTGATGAGGGCCCCTGTGAGCTTGGCCCCACCGATGTCGATTGGCACGCAGCCCAGGAGGGCGTGAGCCCTGCGGACTGCGTGGCCGTGCCCGGCGATCACCCGGCCTATATCCTTTACACGTCAGGCACGACCGGCCAGCCCAAGGGCGTCGTACGCCCCACCGCGGGCCACCTCGTGGCGCTCAACTGGACGATGAAGAACGTCTACGACATGAACCCGCCCACTGACGATGGCACGGAGGTGTTCTGGGCCGCGTCCGACGTGGGCTGGGTCGTGGGCCATTCCTACATCTGCTACGCGCCGCTCATCCACGGCAACACCACGATCGTCTTTGAGGGCAAGCCCGTGGGCACGCCCGATGCGGGCACCTTCTGGCGGGTCATTCAGGATCACAACGTGAAGGCGCTCTTCACCGCGCCGACGGCATTCCGGGCCATCAAGCGGGACGACCCAAAAGG
>JBCBME010000085.1:0-8417 GCA_039822945.1 Pseudomonadota bacterium | reverse complement strand
GCCCTGGCGCTGAATGGTGGGCTCGCGCGTCCCCGCTTCGTCGATGCGGCGGCGGATGATTTCGAGCGATTGCGCCATGGTGCGTTCATCGGTGGCCTGCTGCTCGGCTTCCGAGAGGCGCACGATGAGGATGTCGCCGTCGCTGGAGACGTCGATATCGGTCTGGAGGGCACCGGTCAGCGTCTGAAGCGGCGTGGCGAGCGAGCGCGCGATTTCCATGGCGCGGGCCATGCCCTCCTCTTGGCTGATGCGCACGCGCAGGTCGTTGCCCGTGCTTTCTTGCAGCCGGATCGTGCCCACGGTCTCCCGCTCGGGCCTCAGCGCGTTGCGCAGTTCGGGCCAGAACCCCTCTAGGCGGGTCTCGTAGACCTCCTCGAGGCGCACCTCGGCAAGAAGATGCGCGCCGCCCCGCAGATCGAGGCCCAGATTGACAAGGCCAGACGGCAGAAATGACGGCCAAGCGCTCGCAGCGTCGAGATTTTCCCGACTTTCAAAGCCAGCCTCAATGCGCGCCTCCGCGTCGTTTGACGCCTCCACCCGCTCATAAAATCCGTTGGGCAGCGCCAAAAGAAGCCCGCCCAGAACCACTGCCCAGATCAGGACCCGTTTCCAGCCCTCGATCTTGAGCATGCTATTTCTCCGCCGGTTCGGTCTTGGAGACGACGCGCATGATCGTATCTTGCACGACGCGCACCTTCACACCCTGTGCAAGCTCCACCTCGAGCTCGTTATCCTCTTTGACCTTCGTCACTTTTCCGATGAGGCCGCCCTGGGTCACCACCTGATCGCCGCGCCGCAGCTCTGAGACCATCTTTGCGTGGGCTTTGACCTTTTGCTGCTGGGGCCGAAACACCAGGAGATAAAAGATCGCGATGATCAGGAGCGGAAAAAGTAGTTGTCCGAACGCTTCCATAGGGTCCTCTTCCTTCGTTGCAGGGGAGGTAACGACGCGGCGAGGTGAAAGCAAGAAAGCCCGCGTCTAAATTCGCGGTCAGGGGCAGCGCAGATCGCATCGGGCGGCTTGGCTTCTCCCTGCTGCGCACGGATCTGGGCGCGAGCGGGGCGCCGTGATCTGTCTATTCAGCGCTGGTTTGAGGGCGTAGGTTTCGGCCATGCGCCGGGTGGTTCGATCTCTTCTCATCGTGGTCTTGCTGTTGCTGGGCCTCTGGGTCGTTGAAGCGCCGAGATCCGAGGAGGCGGCTTTGGAGCGCGTTGCGCGCCTTGCCGAAAACGCGGTGCGGGACGGCCATTTCCCCTCACTTTCAGTGGCTTGGGTGGCGCCCGGAGAGGTGATCTGGGCCGAAAGCTGTGGCTTGGCAGATGCGGCAGACGGGCGCGCCATGACGCCCAGCACACCGATGCCCATAGGATCGATCTCAAAGGTGCTGATTGGTCAGGCCGCCGCGCAAGAGGCCGTCGCAGGCCGCTTTGACCTCGACGCGCCGCTTGGCACCTATTGGGCCGATGCGCCGCCAACCGTCGCGCAAATGACGTTTCGCGCATTGGCCACCCACACGAGCGGCCTGCGGGATACCGAAGCGGGCTACGAAGAGGCCGCCTATCATTTCGGCGCGCTCACCCATCCCGTCGCGCTGGAGGATTTTCTGACCGCCTATCTGACGCCTGGGGGCGCGCTCTATTCGGGAGACGTGCTCCCCGAACCCGGCGCGCATGGCTACAGCAATGTGGGGGCGGCGCTCGCGGCCCATGCCCTCTCGCAGGCCACTGGCACACCATTTGATGAGCTTTCTCTTGAGGCCCTCGCGCCGCTTGGCCTCGCGGCGACATGGGACGCAGCAATCCTGCCAGATCGAGCGACGCTCCATGAGGACAAGGACGGGTTTCAGGCGCTCGCGCCCTACGCTCTGGCCACGTGGCCTGACGGCGGGCTTAATGCCTCGCTCGAGGATCTGGCCAAGCTTTTGGCGGCGTTCATGGGGGGCGGGCGCCTCAATGGGACGGAGGTGTTGCCCGCCGCTGCCGTAGCACTCCAAAGGCAAAAGCACGCAACGCCCACCGAGACCCTGAGCGAGGGCCTCTTTTGGGCCCATGAGACGATAGACCTCCCCGGCCTCTCGCTCGCAGTGGAGGGGCATTCGGGCGGCGATCCGGGTCTCATCACGATGATGTACCGCATCGCGGGGAGCGACCGCGGCTTTGTCTTGATGGTCAACGGCTACCGCGACAGCGACTGGACCCTGGCTCAGGCCGCGCGGATCTTTTTCAACCTCAAGCGCGCGGCTGATCTGAGCGCGCGCTAGTAGTAGTGGCCGTGGCGGTAGTCCCAGCTGATGAAATGCTCGGACATGAGCTCCATGATCTCGGTGCAGGCGAGGCCCTTGCGGATGAGCACGGGGCCTGGGCTCACGTCACGGTCGCCCTTTTGCAGCGGCACGAGGCTGCCGCCTGCGTCGACCATTGAGACCATCACGCCCTGCTCATAGCGCGTCTCGGCGCTGGCATCGGGCTGGATGGAGGCCACGTAATCGTTGGCTTCAACGATAAGGTCCGCCTCGTTTTCGATCCGCTCGCCGATCCCTTCGACGAGGCCGCGGTTGCCCTTGCCCGACGGGTTGGCGGAGGAGGCAAAGACGAGCTTGCCATGCTTTTCCCAGAGCTCGTGCGCCACCATTTCCGAGGGCACGCCGAACTTGATGACAAAGCAGGAGGTGCCGCGATCGTCCATCATCAGCTCTTCTGCGCCAGCGGGGATGTGTTTCTTGGCCTCTTCCTTCCAGGGCAAGATGCAGCCGAGGAGGATATCGGCGTCCCAATGCGCCTGGTAGAAGGCGTCGATTTCGTCGTTCATCTCGGCCAGCTCGCGCAGCTCAGCCATGGAGCCGCAGAGCACGACGCCTGGCTTGTTGCGCTTGCGGACTTTGGCGTCGAACTTCCGCTCGAGGCCACCGGCGTCGGAGGTCATGATGATGTAGCCCACCTTTGTGGGGCTCACGATGCAGCCGCCCTCACCCAGAAGGATCTCCTTGGATTCAGGCTGCACGCCCCCGTTCCAGCGGATCTTTTTGTCTGCGGTCATTCTACCCTCCGTTCGCTGCGAGCGCGGAGTGGGTCAAAGGACGTGAGGTGTCAAGCGGGAAGCCTGCGTGGCTTGGCGTGAAAGATTGCGTGGCGCGCTCCAGAGGGCGTGATTGAAGCGCGGTCGACGGGCCGCGGCGCGTCGAGCCAATGCAAGTTCAGTCAGCTATGTGGCTGCCCCCTGGGACTTGATCGGTGAAATGCGCGTCCCGTCGGTATCGACGTGCCGTGGGGGCGGCCCGTCGATTGCGCGCCGGCTTCACCTCGGTTTCGCGCTAGGGCTTCTCACGATGTCAGGTGGGACTGGGCTCCCTAAGGAGCTACAGCCAGGGCATCGCCGTTTTGGCCTTGGCCTCATAGGCGTCGATTGTCGCCACCTTCTCGAGGCTCAGCCCGATATCGTCGAGCCCGTTGAGCAGGCAATGCTTGCGGAACGGATCGATCTCGAAGTGGATCACCTCCCCGTCAGACATGGTGACCGTCTGCGCGGCCAGATCCACGCTCATCCGCGCATTCGCACCCTTTTCGGCGTCAGCCATGAGCGCATCCACCTGCTCCTGCGGGAGCGTGATGGGTAGGATCCCGTTCTTGAAGCAGTTGTTGTAAAAGATGTCGGCGAAGCTCGTGGAGATCACGCAGCGGATGCCGAAATCAAGGAGCGCCCAGGGCGCGTGTTCGCGGCTTGAACCCGTGCCGAAATTGTCGCCCGCAACAATGATGCGGGCGTCGCGATAGGCAGGACGGTTGAGCACAAAGTCAGGCTGCTCACGACCCTCCATGTCATAACGCATCTCCTCAAAGAGGTGAACGCCGAGGCCCGTGCGCTTGATCGTTTTGAGAAACTGCTTGGGCAGGATCATATCAGTGTCGATATTCACGAGCGGCATGGGCGCCGCGATCCCGGTGAGCGTCTCGAACTTGTCCATCTCAGGCCTCCTTGCGCGCCCAGATAGCTCAAAGAGCGGCGGGCGCGCCAGACCTCACGGGCCATGACCCAAACGTGACTAGCCCGGAGGGCCGCCTGCGGGGAGAGTACCGCCACCAGTAACGAGGCCCAGCCATGACCCTTGCCCGCGTTCTCACGCTTCTTGCCTGCCTTCTTGCCCTGCCCGCGCAGGCCGAGCGCGACCCTCTGCCTGACCACGTGGTGGCAGCCTTTGGCGCGCCGCCTCCTATCCCTGAGGGGCCGCTGTCGCCGGAGATAGAGGATGCCGTGCGCATCGTCTTCATCGATGCGCTGGAGCGCTCTGAATGGGGCAGTGATCAGCAGGACGCGCTGGCGCTCATCTCTGCCTCAGGGGATCCGCGCCTGGCCTGGGTCATCGCTGACATGATGCGCTTCACGTGGCGGCTCAGCTTTGACAACGCGCTCGCAGGCGCAGCAGAGGAGCTCACGGGCCTCGATTTCACCAGCCCGCGCCGCTGGGGCACGCTCACCGATCATCTGATCGCGTGGGATATCCCTGCCCCGCCGGGCTACCTGCCGGTCAAGCGCGCGATCTTCACACGCTTCCTGCCAGGCCTCGACCGGATATTCGCCGAGGGCGACATCGATTGGCGCCTCGTGTCCTGGGGCGGCGTGCTTATCGATGATCGTCCCTTCGGCATGGTGGAGATCTGCAATTGCATCCCCGCCATCGACAACCCCACCGTCAGCAGCGCGGCGGAGGCCACATGGCTCACCGACGACGCCATCGTCTACGGCATCGCGCTTAACGGCGAGGCCCGCGCCTATCCCCGCCGCATCATGGAGGTCCGCGAGATGGTCAACGACACCGTAGGCGGGCGTGATCTTGGCATCCCGTACTGCACGCTCTGCGGGGCTGCGCAGGCCTATTTCACTGATGAGGTGCCCGCCGGCGTCGAGCGCCCGGTTCTGCGCACATCGGGCCTGCTCAGCCGGTCGAACAAGGTGATGTACGACCTCAACACGCAGTCTGTCTTTGACACGTTCATCGGCCACGCCGTGACGGGGCCTCTGGCGGAGCGGGGCGTCACGCTGCCCCGCGCCACGATGGTGACGACCACGTGGGGCGACTGGAAGGCGCAGCATCCCGACACGACCGTACTTCTTGAAGAGCACGCCCTCGGGCGCGATTTCAACTTCCGCGAGGGCCGCGATGCGGAAGGGCCGATCTTTCCGGTGGGCGATGTCGATCCGCGGCTTGAGGTCCATGACGACGTGATCGGCGCGGTGACAGCTTCCGGGACACCCGTCGCGTTTGAGCGTGGCGCGGCGTTGCTGGCGCTCCGCGATGGGAGGGACGTCACATTTGAGGACATCCGTCTCGTGATGGATGCCGGTGGCATCCGCGCCGAACGCAGCGATGGGAGCGACCCGGGCGGTCACGACGCGTTCTGGTTTGCGTGGTCGCAGTTCCACCCGGGCACGGCCCTCTGGCAACCCTGAGCACGCCCCCGTTGCGCGCATCCCCCTTCCCCTCGCGCGGGGCAAGGGGTATGGGGCCGCACGCATTTCTCAGGGAGCGCGCCCATGCACGACATCAAACTCATCCGCCAAGACCCCGCCGCCTTTGACGCGGCCCTGTCGCGTCGTGGAGATGCCCCGGTGTCGTCCGAGATCCTCGCGCTCGATGAGGCGCGCCGCGCCAAGATCCAGGCGGCTGAGACCGCGCAGGCCGACGCGAACAAGGCCGCCAAGGAAGTCGGTGCCGCCAAGGGCCGCGGCGACGAGGCCGAATTCGAGCGCCTGCGCGCCCTCGTGGCCGAGAAAAAGGCGGAGATCGCGCGCCTGAACGACGAGGCCAAGGCCGAGGATGCCCGCCTCACCGATGCGCTCGCCCGCATTGCAAACCTGCCCTACGAGGACGTGCCCGAGGGCGCGGACGAGGACAGCAACGTCGAGATCCATCGCTGGGGCACGCCGCGCGAGATCGCGGACGCGCGCGAGCATTTCGACATTCCGGCCGTCAAACCCGGCCTCGATTTCGAGACCGCTGCCAAGATGAGCGGATCGCGCTTTGTCATCATGCGCGGCGCGGTGGCGCGCCTCCACCGGGGGCTCGCGCAGTTCATGCTCGACACCCACACCGGCCAGCACGGCATGACCGAGACATCGACGCCACTGCTCGTCAAGGATGAGGCGATGTACGGCACCGACAAGCTCCCGAAGTTCGGCGAGGACAGCTACCAGACGCGGGAGGGGATGTGGCTCATCCCCACCTCCGAGGTCACGCTCACCTATTCCGTGGCGGGTGACGTGCTTGACGAGGCCGCTTTGCCCATCCGGCTCACCGCGCACACGCTCTGCTTCCGTTCGGAGGCCGGCAGCGCCGGGCGCGACACCGCAGGGATGCTGCGCCAGCACCAGTTCGAGAAGGTGGAGATGGTGGCCATCACCCATCCCGACCACTCCGAGGCCGAGCAGAAGCGGATGCTGGGTGCCGCCCACGCCATCCTTGAAGCGCTGGAGATCCCTTATCGCACGGTGGTGCTCTGCACCGGGGATATGGGCTTTGGCGCGCGCCGCACCTTTGACGTGGAGGCCTGGCTGCCCGGGCAGAACACCTATCGCGAGATCAGCTCTGTCAGCACCACGGGTGACTTTCAGGCGCGGCGTATGAATGCCCGCTTCAAACCTGCGGGCGGCGGCAAGCCAGAATTCGTCCACACGCTCAATGGCTCCGGCGTTGCCGTGGGGCGCTGCCTCATTGCTGTGCTCGAGAACGGCCAGCAGGAGGACGGCTCTGTCGCGCTTCCTGCCGTGCTCGCGCCGTATCTTGGCGGGGCCACGCGGATCACTGCCGAGGGCGCGCTGGCATGAAGGCCGCGGCCTGGCTGACGGCGCTCCTTGCGATCACGTTTGCAGGCTCACCGCTGGTGACGAGCCCTTTTACGGGGTTTCGCGCGGATCAGTTGCCGATCCCGCAGGTTGATCCGCCGATCCAGCCCGCGGGCTACGCGTTTTCGATCTGGGGCGTGATCTACCTCTGGCTCATTGCTTCCTGCGTCTTTGGCGCGCTGAAGCGGGCCGATGACCCAGAATGGCAGGCGACGCGGCCCTGGCTCATCGTGTCCCTCGCGGTGGGGACGTTCTGGCTCGGCATCGCCAATGCCAGCGCCCTTTGGGCCACGATCACGATCTGGATCATGCTGGTGACAGCCCTCGGCGCGCTGCTTTCAAGCCCCGCCACAGACAGGCTTTGGCTGCGCGCGCCCATCGGGCTTTATGCAGGCTGGCTGAGTGCGGCCTCCTTCGTGGCGCTCTCCGCGCTGCTTGCAGGCAAAGGCGTGCTGACAGATGCCTTTGGCTGGGCGCTGATCCTCATTCCCGCGGCATGCCTTTTGGCCATGGCCGTACAGTTCACTGCGCGCAGAGCACCAGAATATGGGATCGCCGTGGCTTGGGCGCTCATCGCGATCGTGGTGGTGAATGACGGCACCGTGGCCATCCTCGCAGGGCTTTGCGCGGCAGCCATCGCGGCCCTTGCGCTGCGATCGGCCCGGGCGGCGCCCGCCTAGACCGGCGAGACCTTGTAGGGGCGCACGGTCTTGAGCGATTGCGGCCGGTAATCCGACACGGCATCGAGCCGCTCGTCCACCGTTGCGTGCAGATCGACCTCCTCCTCGGGCCCTTTGCGCCAGGCCAGCATTGAAGGCACCACGTCATAGAGCCCGCTGGCTGAGCCCGGATTGCCCGGCTCCTCAGGGTCAGGCAGGTTGAAGGCAGCATCGTGCTTGAGCTGGAGACCGCGATCCCGCGCCCCCTCCAGGATCCAATCACGCGTGATGGCAGACAGGCCTGTCATCTTGTTCGATCCGCCGACAATGCCGTGATTGCCGATGAACCAAAGCTGCTGGTAGGGGCGCTCCTCCCCCGTGGTGCTCTGATTGAGGCCGAGGCTTTCCGTGCCGTCCTTTTTCGTGTGGGGGCCAAGATTGCTCCAGAGGGCGGGCTCAAAGAGCTTGCGCCGTTCATCGACGGCCACGGCATGGCGCGCGGCCTTCACGAGGCTTGAAAGCTCGGTGTCGTGAAAGCGGTGGCGCCAGTTCACGACGTGGGCGAGCGCGCCAAAGATCGAGACCGGAATGCCGAGCGCGCCCACCGTGTCCCACACCCCGAGATAGGAGATGGAGACGAGCTCCGCGTCGCCGCCCTCCCGTGCGTCGAGATCCTCCTGTGAGGTGGCAAAGCGTGGGCTGATGCGGTGCCGTTCGGCCATGATATGCGGGGCATCGGGGTGATTTTCCTCGCCCGGCTTACGGTAGAGCCTGAACGCCGCCTTGAGCGCGTAGGGGGCGAGTTTCGAGCGCTCCATGATCCCGCATTTGCGGATCATGCCCACGAGCGAACGCGCGGTGTAAGCCCCGCGGGAAAAGCCAAAAACCATGAGCCGGTCGCCGGGATCGTAGTTCTCCAC
>JBCBME010000084.1:0-8425 GCA_039822945.1 Pseudomonadota bacterium | reverse complement strand
CTGAAAGGGGACAAGCGCCATGGCCTCGAACCCCACATCCTCGAGCTGGCGCACGAGCGGCCCGTCGCAATATGAGCAGCGCTCGCTCAGGGCGGCCCCCCGGATAACGACGCTGCCCCCGCAGGTCTCGCAACTATGGACCTGTTCGGTCTCGGCGACGGGCGCGTCTGGGGCGCTGCTGTCATATGCGCTTTCGCGGGCAGCATCGGTGGTGCTGTCGTGGGGGATGGTGTGCTCCGTCCCGCAGCTGCTGCAGACAAGCGCCCGCGCGCGGGGGCTATAGGCGCATTGGCCGCCGCATGCGCTGCAAAGGAGGTCCGCCTGCGCCACCGCCATCAATCGGACCCCAGTGCCGCGAGGATTTCGAGGATGATCCGGAGCCTGAGCTCCGAGCGCCGGAGTGCGGCGTCAAGATCCTCGAGCCGCATCCAATCCCCGATGATCGTGCCCCCAAACCAGAGCACGGCAAGCCACGCCAGCACCACAACCCAGCCGCCCATGGCCCGCAGGAAGGAGGCCGAGCCCTGCTTGAGCTCATGGCGCGCCTCGCGCATGGCAATGAGCCGCCTCGTGGGCCAATAGCCCACGAGGGTGCCCACAATGAGCAAAGCAAGGGTCGCAAGGGCGGGTTCAGCGAGGCTCATGGGTGGGGTAAAACTATACCTATTTTACAGGTCATTGTTTTTGAATGATAAATCCAGAAACTCTGCGCTTGTCATGACAATTCCCACGGGTATAACCCCGCAATCCGAATTCCAACCGTTCGATGGGTCATCACATGAAAACCTACACCGCAACCCCTGCGGATATCGACAAGAAATGGATCCTCATCGATGCCGAAGGCGTCGTGCTGGGCCGTCTTGCCTCGATCATCGCGTCGCGCCTGCGCGGCAAGCACAAAGCCACGTTCACACCCAACATGGACATGGGCGACAACGTCATCGTCATCAACGCCGAAAAGGTGCAGCTGACGGGTAAGAAGCGCCAGGAAAACTACTACTGGCACACCGGCTACCCGGGCGGCATCAAATCCCGCACGAAAGAGCAGATCCTCGAGGGCAAGCACCCCGAGCGTGTGCTGGAGCTCGCCGTCAAGCGCATGCTCCCCGGCAACCGCCTCTCGCGCAAGCAGATGACCAACCTGCGCATCTACGCCGGCGGTGAGCACCCCCACGAGGCGCAAGCGCCCGAAGTGCTCGATGTCAAAGCGATGAACAAGAAAAACACCCGGGTGTAACTGACATGGCCGACCAAATCTCTTCGCTCGACGAGCTCTCCGCCATCGCCGGTGACGCTGCCCCAGAGGGCACCGAAACCGAAATCTCCATCAACCGTGAGCCCGTCCGGGACGAGCTCGGTCGCTCCTATGCCACCGGCAAGCGGAAGGACGCGGTCGCCCGCGTCTGGATCAAGCCGGGCTCTGGCAAGGTCACCGTCAACGGTAAGGACCAGGACGTCTACTTTGCACGCCCCGTGCTCCAGCTCATCCTGCGCCAGCCCATGCAAGTGGCCGGTGTCGAGGGCGAGTTCGACGTCATGGCCACCGTCAAGGGCGGCGGCCTCACCGGTCAGGCCGGCGCGGTCAAGCACGGCATCTCCAAGGCGCTCCAGCTTTACGATCCGTCGCTCCGTGGCGCGCTGAAGGCCGCAGGCTTCCTGACCCGCGACAGCCGCGTGGTGGAACGCAAGAAGTTCGGCCGCCGCAAGGCCCGCCGGAGCTTCCAGTTCTCCAAGCGCTAAACGCGACGTCACATCCTCGAAAAGCCGCTCCATCCGGGGCGGCTTTTTGCATTGGGACCTCGCATTTTGCCGCAGGCCTGCGCGCTTGCTTTCGGGTGCCACGCCCGCATCTTTGCCCCCATGGACAACGAGCCGCTCCAGTTTCCGATCGATGAAGATGCCGCCGCGCGCCTGAAAACGCGGCCAAAGCGCCGCTGGGGCCGTCCGGACACCGGCGCCGCCGTCACCCACCCGCAGGCGGAGCGGATGGCCCGCATCCGGGAGGATGAAAAGCGCCGCGCCATGCCCGAACGCCTCATGCTCTTTGTGCTCTGGGCGGTGGCGATCCTGACGGTGGCACCCGTCGCGCTCCTCGCATTCGTGGGCTACTGACGCCGCGAAATCAGGCGCGCGGGCTGGAGCCGGGGCAGGGGCCACGCTTTAGACTTGCATGTGCCGCCCCCAGTGGCTTTCCTCTTCTCCATGGCGTGGGGGTTCAGCAGACAGACACGAAGCGGGCTCTTGATGGTGAGCCCGCCTTTCCTCTACGCGGTGGCGCTTTTGGCAGTGCCGCTGGGCGCCATCATCATGTTCAGCTTCTGGACGCAGGACTACCTGACCCTCGTCACGACGCCCACGCTCGACAATTACCGCGAAGCCTATGAGGAGCCGCTCTATGGCCTCCTGCTCCAGCGGTCGCTCCTGATCTCGGCCTCTGTCACTCTTGTCACCGTGATCCTTGCCTTCCCGATCGCCTACTTCGTGAGTTTCCATGTCAGGCCGGAGCGGAAGTCGCTCTGGCTTTTCCTCATCACCATCCCGTTCTGGACGTCCTACCTCATCCGCGCGTTTCTCTGGCGCGTGATCCTCGGCTTTAACGGAGTGGTGAATTCGACGTTGATGGGGCTCGGGATCATCGATGAGCCGCTGACATTCATCCTCTACAACGCCAACGCCGTCGTCATCACGCTGGCCCATGCCTTTGCCCCCTTCGCGATCCTGCCGATCTTCGTGGCGCTTGAGCGCATTGACCGCTCGCTCCTCGAAGCGGGCCGCGACCTGGGGGAGACACGGCTCATGACGTTCTGGCGCGTGACGCTGCCGCTCGCCATGCCCGGCGTGGTGGCGGCGGTCCTCATCGTCTTCATCCCCACCATCGGCGATTACGTCACGCCGGAGCTCGTAGGCGGGCCCAACGGCCTCATGATCGCCAACATGATCCAGACGCAGTTTCTGAGGCTCAACAACGCGCCCATGGGGGCAGCCCTCGCGGTCATCGCCATGCTCTCGGTCAGCTTCATCGCCGTGCTCTTCATCTGGCTCAACCGCAAGTTTTTGAGGGTCAAGCAATGAGCCTGCGCGCCTACGCCATCGGCTACCTGCTCTTTCTCTACCTGCCGATCGCGCTCTTGCCGCTCTTTGCGTTCAACGATTCCACGGTCATTGCCTTCCCGCTCGACAGCTTCACGTTCCGCTGGTTCGTCTCGCTCATGGAGACGCCCGCGCTCCACACGGCCGTCAGGAACTCGCTCATCATCGCGGTGCTCACGGCCATCTTTTCCACGATCCTCGGGATCTGTGCGGCACGCGCGGCGGCGAAATACGAGTTTCCCCTCAAGCGCCCGATCATGGGGCTCATCATGGTGCCGCTTGTGCTGCCAGAGATCATCGTGGGTGTCTCGCTCCTCGTCGTCGTGGTGCAGCTCATGGATTGGTCGCTCGGCACGTGGACGGTCGTGGGGGCTCACGTGCTGATCTGCACGCCGTTCTCCATCGCGATCCTGAACGGCGCCTTCCAGAACATGGACGCCTCGCTCGAGGAAGCCGCGCAGGATCTGGGCGAGACACCTGCCTCCACGTTCCGCCTCGTAACGCTGCCCCTCGTGATGCCGGGCATCATCTCCTCGCTGCTCATCTCCTTCACGATCAGCCTCGATGAATTCATCATCGCCTTCTTCCTGACGGGGTCCGAGCCCACGATGCCGGTCTACATCTGGGGCCTCCTGCGCTTCCCGCAGCAGCTGCCCACGGTGATGGCGCTCGGCACGATCCTCGTCGTGCTCTCCATCGTGCTCCTCGTGATCGCTGAATACTTCCGCCGCCGGGGCCTCGCCCGGGCCGGCCTCAAAGACAAAGGGGGCTTTCTGTGAGCAGGCCCATCATCGAGCTGTCTCAGATCGAGAAATATTACGGCGAGTACCACGCGCTCCGCGACGTCTCGCTCAACATCGCGGAGGGGGAGTTCTTTTCCCTGCTCGGCCCCTCGGGCTGTGGGAAGACGACGCTTTTGCGCACCATCGCGGGCTTTGAGGACGCCTCCTCAGGCATCCTGAAGCTCGACGGACAGGACATGGGCGGCGTGCCCCCCAACCAGCGTCCCACCAACATGGTCTTTCAAAGCTACGCGATCTTTCCCCATCTCAACGTGGCCGAGAACGTGGCCTTTGGCCTCCGCAAACGCGGGCTGAGCGCGGGGGAGAAAGAGGCGAAAGTCACCGAGGCGCTCGCCATGGTGGGCCTCGACGGCTACGGCACGCGCGCCGCCCACGCGCTCTCCGGCGGGCAGCGGCAACGCGTGGCGCTGGCCCGCGCGCTTGTGCTCCAACCCAAGGTCCTCCTCCTCGATGAGCCGCTCTCGGCCCTCGACAAAAAGATGCGCGAGCAGATGCAAGGCGAGCTGCGCCGCCTGCAGCGGCAAGTCGGCATCACCTTCATCCTCGTCACCCATGACCAGGAAGAGGCGCTCATCATGTCCGACCGCATCGCCGTGATGTTCGAGGGCCAGATCGCCCAGGTCGCTGCCCCGCAGGATCTCTACCGCCGCCCGAAGACACGCCAGGTCGCCGATTTCATCGGGGTGATGAACTTCCTGCCTGCCCAGGCCACGCCCAATGGCGCCGGGATCGATGTGGAGATTGCGGGCCTCGGCCGCGCAACGCTCAGCGAAGATCAGTGTCCGGGCGGCCCCGTGAGCGGCCCCGCGCAGGTGGGCATCCGGCCCGAGCTCATGTCGCTTGTCCTCGGCGAAGACCCTGCCACCCCGACGGTGGAGGGGACAGTCTCCGAGCAATACTACTACGGTGACATGACCTACTACGACGTCGCGCTTCCCGGCATCCCGGGGCATGTCACGCTCTCAATGAAAAACATCGTCGGGCGCGCCGTTCTAGAACGTGGCGCCACCGCCAAAGTCGCGTGGGACCCGAAGGCCCTCGTTCTCTTTCAGGACTAACCCGCCCCCTCAGGCGAGTTTCAGCGCTCGCGCTTCTCGCGCACTCACCGCCGGGCGCGCCAACTCGGCCGCCTGCGCCCGCGCGCGCAGCTCGGGGATGAGCGCGGCGGCCTCTTCAAAGGCGGCGGGGTTGCCGTGGGTCTCACAGCCCGCAAAAAGGCTCTCACTGCGCAGGCCCGAGGTCGTCAGAACCTCATGCTCCTCGAGCAGGATGTGAAAATAGGTGATCTCTGCGCAAGGCTCCTGCGTGACTGTCTTGCCGTTCACGAGCGAGATCGCGGGGACAAAGATCTGCGACTGCCCGAAGAGGAGCTCGCTCTCCCAGCCTTCGATCAGCAGCCGGTGTTGGGGGGAGACGTAGACGTCGCGCGTGGCCCCAAGCGTCCCCGCCTTGATGCGGATGGGGGCGTGTGCGGCGTCGCCCGGCACAGAGCCCGAGCCCACCCAAAGGATCGCGCGCGCACCGCTGTCGAGCGTCTCCACCAGATCGCCTGCGCGGAGCGCTTCGATCGGGCGGGGCCCATCCGGTGTCTCCACCTGCGTGCCTGCTGCGAAACAAGCGAGCCCGGTATCGCCGGGGCTCAGCTCCTCATAGGTGACCGTCGCGGGGTCAGGCTGGTTGAACTGGATTGAGGTCGTCGTCTGGTTCGGATTGACCAGCACGGGGATGTTGTCGGACACCTCTCCGGCCGCGAGACCATCCGTGGCGAGGATGTTCTGCGTGCCCCCGCCGATGTCATAGAAATCAAGCACATCGGGCGCGGGCCCGCTCGTATCGGTGAGCGAGAACGCCTCGTAGTTGTTGGAGCTGCTCCCGTCCGGGTCCGTGAGCTGGATCGGGAAATCCTCAGCCGAAACGACGTAGATGTATTCGCCATTCTCCGCATCGATCGAGAATTGCACATCCGGGTGATCGAGCGGGATCTCGATCCCCACGCTCCCATCGGCGTTGTAGAAAGAGACGGTGAAATCGCCCGGATCATCCCCCGGCGTCAGTGCCACCTCGAGAAACTCTTCCACCCCGGACTCGCGCGCAAACGCGTTCGAGTAATGGAGCTCACTAATTCTTGCCACGGGCCCACCCTATACTGCTTCGGGCCGTGCTACTGGCAAAGTTAGAAAAAAGTGTGACCGCGCACCAAACTATTTTCAGTCCGGTGCGCGGGGTCAGGTGGGGCCACTAGCGCTCTGGAATGAGCCCGCGTGGGAAAAAGCGCAGCATGATCAGCAGAACGAGGCCCATCGTCACGAGCCGCATATGTGCGGCCGCATCCAGAAGATGCGCCTTCAGGCCAGATCCGTCGGGCAGGGGGGACGTCAGCGCCGCGAGCAGGTATTGCGAGGCAGGCTCCACCTGGATCCAGAGAAACCAGATGATGAAGCCGCCGAGCACCGCCCCAAAGTTGTTGCCCGAGCCCCCCACGATCACCATGACCCAGATGAGGAAGGTAAAGCGCAGCGGCTGATAGGCCGCAGGCGTGAGCTGGCTGTCGAGCGTCGTCATCATCGCGCCCGCCACCCCGAGGATGGCCGACCCGAGGATGAAGATCTGGAGGTGCCGCGCCGTTACGTCCTTGCCCATGGCCTCCGCCGCGGTCTCATTGTCGCGGATCGCGCGCATCATCCGCCCCCAGGGGGAGTTGAGCGCCAGTTGCGCAAGCACGAGGAGCAGAACGAGCACGATGGTAAAAAGCACCGCCCATTCGATCCGCACCTGCATCGCAGAAGCAAAAACGGGGTCGAGGCCAAGGCCCTCCGCCCGCTCCACAAAAGCCGCATCCGCCTGCAGATCGACCTCGTAAGACACGGGCCGCGGGATCCCCACGACGTTCTTCACCCCCCGGCTGAGCCAGTCCTCGGCCTTGAGGATCGCGATGATGATCTCTGCAATCCCGAGCGTCGCAATGGCTAGGTAGTCAGAGCGAAGACCAAGCGCCGTCTTCCCAATGATCCAGGCCGCACCCGCAGCGATCAGTCCGCCCGCGGGCCAGGCCAGCATCATCCAACCGCCCTCGAGGCCAAATCCTCCGAGAAAGCCCGTGCCCGCCGGGTTCACCGCCTCGATGGCGTCCCGCGCCGGATCAAAGAGGGAGCGGTAGATGAGGAACCCCACCACCAGAATGCCGAGCACCACGAGGCCACGCATGCGCCCCGGCGGCACTTGCCGCCATGCCACAATGGCTCCCACGATCGTCACCGCACCCATGGTCATGGCCATGGCCATCCGCGCGCCACCATCAGCAATGGCCTCTGTGGTGGGTGGCATGCCGATGATGACAGCCGCCAGACCGCCGAGCGCCACAAAGCCCATGACCCCGATGTTAAAGAGCCCGGCGAAGCCCCATTGCAGGTTCACGCCAAGCGACATGATCGCACTCACCAACCCGAAATTCAGCAGCGTCAGCGCCGTATTCACGCCCTGAAAATAACCCGTCCCGATGATGAGGATCGCCACCAGCACAAAAAGGCTCGCATCCCGCATATTGGTGCTCATAGCGCTTTCCCCTTCATGATCCCGGTGGGGCGGAAGAGCAGCACGATAATGAGGATCGCGAAACTCACCGCGAATTTGTAGTCCGTCGTCAAAAGCTGCACGAGGCTCTCGGGCTCAAGGCTCTCGGGCAAGAGATACCCCAGCACCTTCTTGAGCGGATAGGTGATCGTCACCTCCGCAAAAGCGATGACAAACCCCCCGATGATGGCCCCGATGGGGCTCCCCAGCCCGCCCACGATGGCCGCTGCAAAGATCGGCAAGAGCAGCTGGAAATAGGTGAAGGGTTTGAAGGACTTATCGAGCCCGTAAAGCGCCCCGGCCGTGGTGGCCAGGGCCGCCACGATGATCCACGTCACCATCACCACGCGCTCCGGGTTGATGCCCGACAAAAGCGCCAGATCCTCATTGTCCGAAAACGCGCGCATGCTCTTTCCCGTCCGCGTGCGGTTCAGGAAGTAAAAGAGCGCCGCCACCGCGATCACCGCCACCACGATGGTGATGGCCTGCGAGGTGCGAAAGGCGAGCCCCTCATCAAGCCCTGTGGCATCGCGGAAATCCCGCGCGCGGATGATGAAGCGCGCCCCGTCGTTGAAACGCTGGTCATCGACCCCGATGATGAACCGAACGAGGCCGTTCATCACAAACATCACCCCCATGGAGACGATGACGAGGATGACCGGCGAGGCCTTTTGCGCCCTATAAAACTTGTAGACCGTGCGGTCCGTCACCAAGAGCAGCAGCGCACAGGCCGCGATCCCAAAGGGCAGGGCGAGAAGCGCCGTGGGCAGCGGCCCGAGCGAGATGCCAATCGCCTGCAAACCCCAGGTCACCAGGATCACCACCATCGCGCCAAAGGCCATCGTGTCCCCATGGGCAAAGTTCGAGAACCGCAGGATTCCGTAGACGAGCGTCACCCCGAGCGCGCCGAGCGCCAGCTGGCTGCCATAGGCCACCGCCGGCACAACGATGAAGTTCAGGAT
>JBCBME010000083.1:0-8533 GCA_039822945.1 Pseudomonadota bacterium | reverse complement strand
CGACGAAAAGATTGAGCCCGAGTGGCGGCGTGATGAAGCCGACGCCCAGTGCGGTGATCATCATGATGCAGAACTGGATGTCGTTCATCTCGATCTCTTGCGCGAGCGGGAAGAGGATCGGCGCGAGGATCACGATATTGGGCGTCGTCTCCATCACGCAGCCTGCGAGGACGAGGATGAGCACCATGATCGCGATGAGCGCGTACTCATTCGATGTGGCCGATGTCAGCGCCCCCACAAAGCCCTGAGGCACACCGATGATCGCAAGCGCCTCGGCGAGCGGGATAGAAAAGGCGATGATGGGCAAGATCACCCCGTTCACCTTGGCCGAACTTACGAGCATGGCCGGGAAATCGCTCAGTTTGAGCGTGCCAAGCATGAAGCCCATGGTGATGGTGACGACGACGGCCACGGCGCCGGCCTCCGTCGGGGTCAGGCGACCCGAGAAGATGCCGTAAAAGATGATGCCGGGCACGAGAAAGGCGTACCAGCCGCTTTTGAGCGTCGTCCAGAGGTTGGAGCGCCACTCCGCCGCCGTCATGATGCCGCCGCCCTCCCACATGTTCAGCCGGTTCATCACCACATTCGTCACGAGGATGGACACTAGGATAAGGATCCCTGGGATGAGCGCGGCGAGAAAGAGCGTGGAGACGGCTATGCCCAGCACGAGGCCGATGATGATGTAGGCGATTGAGGGCGGAATGAGGATGCCGGTACAGGCGCCTGCGGCCACGAGCGCGCAGGCATAGGGGCGCGGGTAGCCGCTCTCGACCAGCCGGTCGATCGTCATGCGCCCCACGGCGGCAGCGCCCGCCGCGTCCGAGCCGGAGATGGCAGCAAACATGCCGCAGACGAGCACCGTGGCCGAGCCAAAGCCGCCCTTGGCCCAGCACGTGAGCGCCTCGGCCACATCGAGGAATTTCCGACTGAGCCCCGTACGCACCAGCACGTCACCCGTCAGGATGAAAAGAGGCACGGCGGTGAGCGCAAAGGCGTCGATGCCCGAGAAAAGCTTTTCCCCCACAAGCGAGAGCGGAAGCGCCTGAGACATCACGAGCATCAGCACCGTGGCCGAGCCGATCGCGGCCCAGACTGGCACCGCCAGCGCCACAAGCACGACAAAGAGGATGACGGAGGCGTAGAAATCCCACCCGAGTTCGAGGGTTTGTGCGCCGAGTTGCTGCCACATCATGGTGCGAGCCCTCCCTTAATCGAACAGCTTGTCGCCTTCGTAGACGGGGCGCCCGTTACGAAGGTCGGAGATGTCGCGCAGGAAACCCTGCACGAGGCGGAAGACGACGAGGGCGAAGCCGAACGGCACCGCAAAGAGGAAGAAGTACCGCCCGATGCGAAGCCCGTCCGTGACTGACTGGAACTTCCAGGAGACATGCAGCGCCTCCCACGACCAGTAGATCGCGATGAGCGCAACGATAAACATCACGATGTCGCCGAAGATGTAGAGCAGCGTTTTGACGGTGCGGGGGACGTAGTGCATGAGCACGTCGATGCGGATATGCCCGCGTTCCTTCACTGCCGCCGCCGCCCCGATCCACGCGAGGTAGATGAAGGAATAGCGTACGATCTCTTCGCCCCAGATCGAGGAATAGGCGAACACCTCGCGCCGCACGACCTCAATGAACATGGTGCCCACGAGCATCACGTAGAAGACGAGGAGGAGCCATCGCTCTCCATTGGCGTCAATGGCACGGTAAATCTGAGACATGGGAAACCTCCAAGCGTCGCCTCGCCGGTCAGGCCGGATCGTCGAAATGCTGGCGTGGGATGCAGACGTGGATCCGGCGCGGGCGTGAACCCGCCCGCGCCGGAGGATGTTTAGGCGTCGTGGACGTAGAAGCGGCCCGGCGTTGCTGCGGCCTCTTCGAGCTTGGCGAAGGTGTCCATGGAGCCCGCGAGATCGACTTTGAACTGGTCCCACTCAGAGCGCTGGAAGCCGCCGGCGTCCTGCCATTCAGCAAGCTGGTCAGAGCTCAGCGAATGGAACTCCACCCCGTTCGCGATGAGCTGCGACATCGCATAGGAGCGCGCGGACGGCACCTTGGCGAGGTTTTGCTGCTGCGTGACTTCGCCGGCAAAATCGATGCCTTCCTGCACGTCCATCGGCAGGCTGTCGAACCACTCCGCGTTCACGGAGTAGACCTGGCTGTCCGGCACAGCCTGCGTGAAGGTGACGTGGCTGAGGATCTCGCCGAAGCCGAAGACGTGGAGCGCCCCCACCGACGGGTCGAGCGCGTCTGCCACACCCTGACGGATGGCCGACGGTGTTTCACCCCATGCCACCGGCGTCGGGTTGGCGCCCACGAGGCCGTAATACTGCTGGAGCATCGCCGAGCCCGGCACCCGGAACTTCACGCCAGCCATGTCGCCGGGGGTGATGATCGCATTGCCGCCCTGACGCACGGCCACGACGCGGGGGTCGATGACGATGTACATCAGCGCCTTGAAACCGGACGCCGCGATCTTGGGATCCACCTCGGACTTCCAGGCGTCCGAAGACGTCAGGTTGGTGAAGCGCTGGTTCGAGCCGCAGAAGTAGGGAAGGTTGATGAGGTCCACGACGCTCGCGAACGGCGCGAAGTTGGACAGTGAGTGCTGCGCACACTGGATGGTGCCGCCCTGCACGGCCTGTGCCAGCGCACCACCAGCGCCGAGCTGACCGCCCGGTGCGAGGCGCACATAGACGCGGCCATTGGTCATGTTCTGCACGTTCTCTTTGAGATCGAGCTGCATGATCGGGTAGGAGCGGGATGCGCCCAGGACATAGGCCGTGGCCAGGGTCATGGTGAAATCGGCTGCGGCCTCGCGCTCGCGCTCTTCAGCGGCTGTCTGCGCAACGGCTTCGCTGGACCAAAGCGTGCCTGCCGCACCTGCCACCATCGCGGCGGTGAAGGCGCCAGCGCCTGACAGCTTCAGGAAATTGCGGCGCTCGGCGTTTGCGAGCTCCTCTTTCGATTTGTCCATAATGTTCCTCCCTTGGACGTTAGTCTGACTTGTCTTGTTGTGACTTCTGACGGGCCTCGCTGCGCAGGATGCCCACAGAGAAGGCGATGGCCGCGCCGAAAAGGATCAACATTTCGGTGACGATGCCGACGGGCGCCGACTGCCCAATGGCCCCCATCACCACGTTTGCGATGAACGCCAAAAGCAGCAGCGTCGCGATTGCGTAGGCCATCTTCCCTCCCGAGCTCGCCGGTTTTTTCGGCTGAGTCGCCTCAAATGTAAGCGCTTACAAAATTTCAAGCAAGCGTTTACACTGGCGGCATCCTCGTGAGGACCGCGGCCATCCGTGCAATGCAAGGACGTTCGCGATAGGCTGCGTTGGTGTGGAGAGTAACGTGATGATGGACATGCCTTCTGAGGCTGCAGTGCCCACGCTCGCGGATGTGGCCGCGCGCGCAGGGGTGTCTACGGCGACGGTGTCACGTTGCCTCAACACGCCCGAACGCGTCGTCAAAGAGACCCGCGACCGCGTGCTGCGCGCCGTTGATGATTTGGGCTACGCGCCCAACTTCAGCGCCCGCGCGCTGGCCGCCGGGCAATCGAACATGGTTGGCGCGGTGATCCCAACGATGGAAAACGCGGTCTTTGCGCGCGGGCTTCAGGCCTTTCAGGAAGAGCTGGGGCGCCACGGAAAAACGCTTCTTGTGGCGTCGTCAGCCTATCAGCCGGAGCTTGAGGAAGATCAGGTGAGAGCGCTTGTCGCGCGGGGTGCGGATGCGCTGCTTCTTATCGGATACGACCGGCGCCCCGACCTCTACAGGTTCCTCGCGAAACGGAAGGTTCCGACCATGGTCGCGTGGTCCTTCCGGGACGATGTGGACTATCCCGCCGTGGGCTTTGACAATCGTCGCGGTATGGCAGCGCTTGCCCGTCTTGTCCTGGGCTACGGCCACCGACAAATCAGCTGTATCTCGGCCCCCATGGCCGAAAACGATCGGGCGCGGGGGCGTGTTTCCGGAATTCGCGATGCTCTGCAGGAAGCGGGGCTTGATCCCGAGGCGCTCCCATTGGTGGAGACACCCTACGACATCGAAAATGGCGAGACTGCCTTCCGGCAGGTGATGGCAGAGGCGCCTGAGACGACCGTCGTGATGTGTGTGAATGACGTCCTTGCCATCGGCGCGCTCCGCGCGGCCCGGGAGCTGGGGCTGCGCGTGCCCGAAGACATTTCCATCACCGGTTTTGACGACATCGAGATCGCCACTCTCGCCTCGCCTTCGCTCACGACGGTGCATGTTCCGCACCGGGAGATGGGGCGCCGTGCGGCGCAAGCGATCACCGAGATGCTCCGCGGCGCGCCGGGCTGGGCGCGCGTGAAGCTGCCCACCGACATCCGCGTCAGGCAATCCTTGGGGCCGGCTCCAGCGCGTTCAGCGAAACCGTTCTAGGAGGCGGGCGAGCGGATGGCGCGCGGCCCCGGCGAGACTTGCAACCCCAGCGAGCGCGAGAAAGAGAGATTGGGGGAGCGGCGCAAGGAAAGCCTCCCCAAGGAGCCATAGCCCGACACCAAGGTAGCAGAGCGTCGAGATCAGTTGCCCAGTTGATCGGCGATCTTGCGCCATGGCTTATCTCCTCCCTTGCGGCTGCCCGAACTCGTCCCGCCGCAGCGCTTCGGGGACATCGATCGCGGGCATCGGGTCTTGCAGCCCCTGATCAAGCCGCCAGACATGGGCCAGCAGAACGGCAACCGAGGCATAAAGCGCCTCCGGGATTTCCCGACCGATGGCACCATGGAAGTAAAGCGCGCGGCTCAGCGGGGGTACGCGGAAAGTTTTGACCGATGCGAGGCGCCCCCGGCGGATCACCTCCTTGGCGATGGGGCCCTTGCCCATGGCGACGATCACGGGGGCGCTGCCTTCGGAGCGGTCATAGCGCAGCGCCACAGCGAAATGCGTGGGGTTGGTGACGATGGCGGTGGCGGTGGGAACGTCTGCGAGCGCCTTGCGCTCAGATGCTTTTTGCGAGGCTTCTCGCTGGCGTCTGCGCCGCTCGGCCTTTTGCTCGGGCGCGCCTTCGCTGTCTTTCATCTCGTCCTTGAGCTCCTGACGCGACATGCGCAGCTGCTTGGTGTTGGTGTGGATCTGCCAGGCGAGATCGAGCGCCGCGATCACGAGGAGCCCGCAGAGAATGCCAGAGAGGAGGCGGAGCAAAGCTGTCCCCATGATCGAGATGCTGGCACCGGGATCGATGGCCGACATTGCCTCAAACGTCTCGAACATTGGCCAGACCGCAATAAGCCCGGCCCCGAGGAGGAGAATGACCTTGAGCGTGGCCTTAGAGAGCTCGACGAGGGCGCGCATCGAAAACATGCGCTTGAGCCCTTTGAAGGGATCGATCTTCTCGCCCTTTGGCACCAGCGCTTTTGGCGCAAAGTTTAGCCCGCCGATCCCGGCCTGAGCTGCAATCACCGCAAGAAAGGGTGGCAACCCGAGGAGCGAGCCTGCCACCACGGTCCAGAGGAAGAGCTCTCCGGTGCGCGCAATCGTGAGGGCGTCGATATCCTCACCCGGCGCGATGATGAGCCCCTGCGACCAGAGGCTTGTGATGCCGGGAAGGGCGCCCTGACCAACAATAAACATGAGCGTGCCGACGGCGAGCGACACAAGGACATATGTCTCCGTGGAGGTGACGACCTGGCCTTCGTTCCGGGCGTCTTGCCGCCGTTTCTCAGTCGGCTCTTCGGTTTTTTCCTGACTGTCTTGGTCCTCAGCCATCTCGCGCAGCCTCGAAGAGCGCGGCAAGACGCGCGAGCGCGTCCTCCACCAGTGTGGAGAAGGCAAAGCCGGTGGCTGTCGTCGTCAGGAAAAGAAGGATGAGCGTCGCGCTCATCGTCAGCGGAAAGCCAAAGGAGAAGATGTTGAGCTGCGGTGCCGAACGGGTGATGACGCCGATAATGGCGTTCAGCACCAAAAGGACCCCCACGACGGGCATCATCACCTGTGCCGCACCCAGAAACATCGCGCTCGTCGCTTCAAGCCCGGCTGACACAAGCGCTTCCCCCCGGATCGGAAAAGCCATGGGCAGGAGCGTGTAACTCTCCAGCACCAGCCGGATCGCCGCGAGATGGCCGTCGAGGCTCAGAAAAACCGCGATGAGAAAGAGGCTGAAGAACTGGCCGATCACCGGGGATTGCGCGCCTGTGTTCGGGTCGATCTGCGCGGCTAGGCCGAGCCCCGCGGTGTTTGCAATCCGGTCTCCGGCGATGACGGCCACGGCGAAGAGCAACTGCAAAAGAAGCCCCGCCGAAATCCCGATCGCGAGCTCCCGGAAGACATGGACAACACCGCGCGCGCTGGCCAAGGTTTCAGGATCAGGAAGTGGTGCAAGGGCCATCAAAGGCACCGCTAGGCACACGCCGATGATGATCCGCACCTGAAGCGGCACGAACCGCGCGGAAAAGAGCGGCGCCGCGATGATGAACGCGCCTACCCGCAACATCGCAAAGAAGAACTGGAGCAGGACGCCCGTCACGTCCCCAAGCGCAAGGCCGGGGAGGTTTGAGGCGGAGGTCGTGGTGAGCTCAATCATCGCGCTCAGCGGATTGTGGCAATCGTCTCGAAAATGATCGTGAAGTAGTCGCTCAAGACGCCGAGCGTGAAGCTCGACATGAGCGCCATCACGAGCACCACGACGCCCATTTTGGGCACGAAGGAGAGGGTCGCCTCATTGATCGACGTGGCCGCCTGCAAGACCCCCACGAGGAGGCCCACCGCCAGCGCCACCAGAAGGACAGGCCCGGCAGTCAGCAAGATGTTCCAGTAGGCGAGCTGGAGATGCTCGATGTTTGCGTCGAAATCCATCCTCAGAGAGCTCCTTGAAAGCTGGAGGCAAGAGAGCCCATCGTCAGCGCCCAGCCATCAACAAGCACAAACAGCAAAAGCTTGAACGGCAAGGACACGATCATGGGCGAAAGCATCATCATCCCCAGCGCCATCAGGATGGACGCAATCACCATGTCGATGACGAGGAAGGGCAGAAATAGAAGAAACCCGATCTGAAATGCGGTTTTAAGCTCAGAGGTGATGTGGGCGGGCAGCAGCACCGAGACGGGTATATCCGAGGGGCTTTCAAATGGGCCCTGGCCGCTGAGTTCAGTGAACATCAGCAGATCGTTCTGGCGGGTATTGGCGAGCATGAAACTCGACAAAAGCTCCCAGGCTGCGGCGACGGCGAGGTCAGGCGCGAGGGTGCCGTCAAGATAGGGGGAGACCGCCACGTCGTAGATTTCGCTCAAGACCGGCTGCATCACGAAAAAGGTGAGAAAGAGCGCGATCGCAATCAGGACCTGGTTCGGTGGCGTCTGCTGCGTCCCAAGGGCCTGTCTGAGGATCGACAAGACGATGATGATCCGTGTGAAGGCCGTCATCCCGAGTACCAGCCCGGGCAAGACGGTCAGCGCCGTCATGAAGGCGAGGATCTGGAGCGAGAGCGAGTACGTTGTCCCGCCTTCCGGATCGAGTGAAAGCACGGGGAGGCCTTGCTGCGCGAGACCCGCCGATGGCAACACCGCAAGGAGAAATACGAGCGCAAACCGCATCAGCCAGTACCCTCCGAGGTCAGGATGTCGGAGCTTTCAGGGGCATCGATTGCGGCGGCTGCCATGCCCATCGGGTGGATCGCCACGCCCGCTTTCCTCTGTGAAACGATGAAGAGCCGTTCGCCGTCGACAGTTAGAAGGACGGCTTGCGCCTCGTTCCCAAGGTTCGCCGCACTTGCGATCTCAATTCTTCGCCCGGCCTTGATGCGAGAGGCGAGGCCATCGCGATTTAGGCGGACGACAACCCACAGCACGACGAGTGCCGCCACAAAAGCCGCGATCGTGAGCACACGTTCCTGCGTAAAGACGTCCAAGGGACGGAACCTCCATCATGCCTCTTCCCTTTTTGGGCTGCAGGATCCGTGCCATTTCGCGAGACTTTTAGATGTTATCGAGACGTTTTCGGGCTTCCACGACCTCGCCGAGCCGGATGCCGAACTTTTCGCCCACCATCACGACCTCCCCCTTGGCGATGCAGAGCCCGTTGGCCAATACATCAAGCGGATCACCGGCCAGCCGGTCGAGCTCTAGGACGGAGCCCTCGCCGAGGCGGATCAGGTCACGCAGGGTTAGGTGTGTCTGACCCACCTCTACAGTCAGATTGACTTTGACGCGTGACAAGATCCCGAGATCGGGGATCGTGGCTGGCTGCTCATCCAGCCTTTCTGCTCTTGTCCGTTCGGTCTCGGGCTCGTGTGCCGGGTCCTGATCTTCTGTCATGAGATGTCCTCCTCTCTATCTTGGAGATCGAGTTTGTGGTCGAGGGAGACCGCCGCGCGCCGCCCACGCTGGCCTGGCGTCACTTCGAAAAGAGGAGCGCCGTCGACGATGAGCTTCGGGCTCAGGCCGAGCTCGACGGGCATGACGTCACCGGTCTTGAGGCTTGCGAGCTGCGCGAGCGGCATATCAAAGCGCGCAAGCTGAGCGGTGGCCGCGAATGGGATATTCATCACGGCCCGCTCGAAACGCGCCCGCCAG
>JBCBME010000082.1:0-8541 GCA_039822945.1 Pseudomonadota bacterium | reverse complement strand
CTTCATCATCGAGCAGACTCTCAAGGAGCAGATGGACATCCCCGTCTTTCATGACGATCAGCATGGCACTGCGGTGATTTGTGCGGCCGGTCTCATCAACGCGCTCCATCTCTCCGGGAAAAAGATCGAGGACGTTAAAATCGTCCTCAACGGTGCAGGTGCTGCGGGGATCGCTTGCATCGAGCTCCTGAAAGCGATGGGCGCGCGTCACGAAAACTGCATCTGCTGCGACACCAAGGGCGTTATCTACCAGGGGCGCACTGAGGGGATGAATCAGTGGAAGTCCGGCCACGCGGTCAAGACGGACCTGCGCACGTTGGAAGAGGCCATGAAAGGCGCCGATGTTTTCCTCGGCGTCTCGGTCAAGGGCGCTGTCACGCAGGCCATGGTTGAAAGCATGGCGCCCGATCCGGTGATCTTCGCCATGGCCAACCCTGATCCGGAGATCACGCCGGAGGAGGCGCAGGCGATCCGATCGGATGCCATCGTGGCCACCGGACGCTCGGATTACCCAAACCAGGTCAACAACGTTTTGGGCTTTCCGTATCTCTTTCGCGGTGCGCTCGATATCCATGCGCGCGCGATCAATGATGAGATGAAGATCGCCTGCGCCCGTGCGCTTGCCGAGCTTGCCCGCGAAGATGTCCCCGATGAGGTCGGCATGGCCTATGGGCGGGAGCTGTCATTCGGGCGCGATTACATCATCCCCACCCCCTTTGATCCGAGACTAATCCACCGGATTCCGCCTGCCGTGGCCAAGGTGGGCATGGATACGGGTGTCGCCCGCAGGCCTATCGTCGACATGGAAAGCTATGAGCTGAACCTAAAGTCGCGGATGGATCCGACGGCGTCGATCCTGTCGGGCATCAATGACCGCGCCCGGGCCGCGCAGGCCCGCATGATCTTTGCAGAGGGGGATGATCCGCGCGTTTTGCGCGCCGCCGTCGCCTACCAGCGGCAAGGTCTTGGGCAGGCCATCGTGATCGGGCGCGATTTCGAGGTGAAGAAGGATCTCGATGTGCTGGGCCTCGGCGACGCCATCGGTGAGATCGAAGTGATGAATGCCGCCAAAACGGAGCATCTCGAGACCTACAAGGCGTTTCTCTACGACCGGCTCCAGCGCAAGGGCTTTGACGCGCAAGATATCCATCGTCTTGCCGCGCGTGACCGTCACGTCTTTGCCGCGCTCATGGCAGCCCACGGCCATGGGGATGGCGTCGTCACCGGCGCCACACGCAAAAGCGCGCATATCCTCGAGCTCATCAACCACGTCTTCGACGCGCAGCCGCGGCAAGGGGCGGTGGGTGTTACGGCAATCGTCAGTCGCGGGCGCATCGTTTTGATCTCGGACACGCTCGTTCATGAATGGCCCGATGAAAACGATCTGGCCGACATCGCGGAACGCTGCGCGAGCGTGGCGCGGGCGCTGGGCCTTGAACCGCGCGTGGCATTTGTGAGTTTTTCGACCTTTGGCTACCCGGTTTCGGAACGGGCAGAAAAGATGAACCGCGCGCCGGACGTCCTTGAGGCGCGCGGCGTCGATTTCGAGTTCGAGGGCGAAATGACCGTGGACGTGGCGCTCAACGCGCAAGCCATGGCGCAATATCCGTTCAGTCGGCTTTCGGCACCCGCGAACGTGCTCGTGGTGCCTGCGCGCCACTCCGCGTCGATCTCGGTCAAACTCATGCAGGAGATGGCTGGCGCCACCGTGATCGGCCCGATCCTCACCGGCATCGACAAGCCCATCCAGCTTTGCTCCACGGTGGCCACGGCCAACGACATTCTCACGATGGCGGTGATTGCCGCCTGCAATATCAGGTGAAACAGTGACGATCTTTTGCGTGGGCTCCATCAACGCGGATCATTTTTACGACGTCCCGCACATCCCAGCTCCGGGGGAGACGCTCGCAGGGTCGAACCACCGCGTGGGTCTCGGTGGCAAGGGCGCAAATCAATCCGTGGCTGCGGCACGGGCTGGGGCTGAGGTCGTCCACGTTGGTGCTGTAGGCGCGGATGGCGCTTGGGCTGTGGAGCGATTGGCGAGCCTTGGTGTCAACACCGACCATGTCAGCACGGTGGAAGAGCCCACGGCCCATGCCATCATCAATGTGGCCGCTGACGGCGAAAACGCCATCGTCATCTATTCAGGTGCCAATCTGTGCCAGTCTGTCGATGTGATCGAGGCGGCGTTGAAGCGTGGCGGGCCCGGTGATCGGATGATCCTGCAAAACGAAGCCTCCCTTCAGGTTGAGGCGGCCCAGCTTGCGCAACGCGCTGGCTTGCAGGTCATCTATTCCGCAGCGCCCTTTGACGCAGATGCGGTGAAAGCGATCCTGCCTCATACGGATGTGCTCGTCGTCAATGATGTCGAGGCGCGGCAGTTGGAGGAGGCGCTGGGCGTCACGGTCCGCGATCTTCCGGTGCAGGGTGTGGTGATCACCCGCGGCGCGGATGGGGCCGACTACGTCACCCGGACAGAAGTAACCCATGTGGATGCCGTGGCGGTCACTCCGGTCGACACCACAGGCGCGGGCGACACGTTCCTGGGGTACTTCGTGGCGGGCCTCGACGAGGGGCTCGATATCCCCGCCGCGCTCGAGCTCGCCAGCGCTGCGGCTGCCCTTAAAGTGACACGGCCCGGAACAGCAGATGCCATCCCGAGCCGTGCAGAAGTGGACGCGTTTCGCGCTTAGCTGGCGAAGGCTGCAGCCGAACCCCAAAGAGCCTTCACACCGTCGTCGCGGCCGCAAGAGGCCCGGTAGCGCTTGTAGGCGTTGGCTTTGGAGAGCGGCCCGAACCGCGTCAGGATGATGGCGCTGCTTTTGTAATAGTCCTGATGGTAGGCGTCGGCGGGGTAGAACGCGCCTTCGCTCAGGATGGGCGTGACGATGTTGCGGCCCAGCGCTGCCTGCGCGTCGGCCTTTGCACGCTCCGCCGCAGCTTTTTCTGCCGGGTTAGAGAAGAAAATCGCCGTGCGGTAGCTGTCGCCACGGTCGCAGAACTGACCGCCCGCATCCGTGGGATCGACGGACCGGAAGAACGCCGAAAGCAGCGTATCGAGCGAGACGACGTTGGCATCATATTGGATCTCAACCGCCTCGTAGTGGCCCGTGGAACCAGAGCTCACCTGCTTATAAGTGGGATTTGCCACTGTCCCGCCGGTGAAGCCGCTGCGGGCCTCGATCACGCCGGGCAAACCTTCAAAATCGCTCTCAACGCACCAGAAGCAGCCACCGGCAACGGTAATGGTCTGAATGTTCTGGGCCTGCGCTTTCGTTGTGCACTGAACGACGATGGCTAGGGCGATGAAGAGCGCCGTGAGGAACGGGCGGGGCTGATGAATTGGGTTCAACATGGTCGGTGTCTCCTGTCGGTGGTGATGGAATGCAGGGAGACACAGTCACTTGCCACTCACGGGCTCGGGAGGTCACGCGCTAGTGACCCGTTGAAAAGTATGATCCACAGCCGCCCAACGCCGCGTCGCTTGGGGATTTTTGCCTGCGACGGCCGTCATAGCTCGCGTTCATTACTCCGTGGCCGGACGGGTTTGCTCTGCTCTGCGCCAGTCATTCTTGGGTGATTCCCCTTTGTCGATGTGCTCCGCTCGAAGCGGGAAGGGACAGCGCTTTGGACTGGCAGGGGTGGGAATCACTGCCAAGGTAGGCCCTCTAAAGTCCCGCATAGGCGCTCCCGATTGTTACAAAACCCGAACGGCACCACAGGGTTTGTGACCGCGAGGTCAGGAATTCCTGACCACGAGAAGCGGCGACCGACCGTTCCGTGACGTCACTTGGGGAAAAGGAGGGCGCTTTCCCCGAGACCCAAAGCGCTTTGGGCGGCATATCAGGCGCGCAACACGCAGAGACACTTTCTCAACACTCTCGGTCAAGGACGCCCAACCGGCGGATGGTCTGAAGGATGAAACGCCGCCTCCACAACGGCAGCGGTTGTCAGCCAAGGGGCACGCCCCGAGGACTGGCAGCCGCGCGGTGGCGGGAGTGTCTCAAAACGAGGTCTGACCTTGAGCTACGGGGCACGCCGCCGGGGAAGCGGCACCCAAGCGGCTCGGTCAGAGGCACGGGGCGTAAGTGGGCAAATGCGGCGTGTCGGCCGTGTGTGTGTAAGCCCGAACTCCCGCGCCAGTGGGTTTATGGACGACGCTTTCGGGACAGGTATGAGCGTCGTCCATGGATCCCCCGCGAGACCGGCGGCGGTCTACTTCTTCAGACGGCGATCCCGCGCGGCCAGGAGTTTCAGCCGGAGCGCGTTAAGCTGGATAAAGCCCTTGGCGTCTTCCTGGTTGTAGGCACCGGCGTCATCCTCGAACGTCACGTGCGCCTCGGAATAGAGCGAGTGATCCGACCAGCGCGCGACCGTGTTGGCCGATCCCTTGTAGAGCTTCACGCGAACGGTGCCCGAGACATGCTCCTGGCTTTTGTCGATGAGCGCTTGCAGCATCTCCCGCTCGGGCGCGAACCAGAAGCCGTTGTAGATGAGCTCCGCGTAGCGCGGCATGATCGAGTCCTTCAGATGCCCCGCGCCTGAATCGAGCGTGATCTGCTCGATCCCGCGATGCGCCTCGAGCAGGATCGTGCCGCCAGGGGTTTCGTAGATGCCGCGGGACTTCATGCCTACGAAGCGGTTCTCGACGAGGTCGAGACGCCCGACGCCGTGCTTGCCGCCGAGCTCATTGAGCTTGGTGAGGATCGTCGCGGGCGACATGGCCTCCCCGTTGATGGCCACGGCATCGCCTTTCTCGAAGGTGATCTCCACCATCTCGGGCGTCTCCGGCGCGTCTTCCGGCGCGACGGTGCGCTGGTAGACGTAATCGGGTGCTTCTTGGGCCGGGTCCTCAAGTACTTTGCCTTCGGAAGACGTGTGCAAAAGATTTGCATCCACGGAAAACGGTGCCTCGCCCCGTTTGTCTTTTGCAATCGGGATTTGGTGCTTCTCAGCAAAGTCGATCAGCTTCGTGCGCGAGGTCAGGTCCCATTCCCGCCAGGGCGCGATGACCTTGATGTCGGGGTTGAGCGCATACGCTGCCAGCTCGTATCGAACCTGATCGTTACCCTTGCCAGTCGAGCCATGAGAGACGGTGTCCGCACCTTCCATGGCAGCGATCTCAATCAGCCGCTTGGTAATCAAAGGACGCGCGATTGACGTACCCAAAAGATAGAGGCCTTCATACAGCGTATTTGCCCGAAACATTGGAAAGACAAAATCGCGGACGAACTCCTCGCGCACATCCTCGATGAAGATTTTTGTCGCGCCCATCATTTCGGCCTTTGCACGGGCGGGCTCAAGTTCCTCCCCCTGGCCCAGATCGGCAGTGAAGGTGATGACTTCGCAACCGTACTCCGTTTGCAGCCACTTCAGAATGATCGACGTATCCAGACCGCCTGAATAAGCCAGAACCACCTTTTTCGGTGCAGACATGGAACACCCCCTAAATTTGCGATGGTGCGGCGGTTAGCTCGTTTCTATCGCTGCCTCAACCTGCTCTATGCACTCGCACCGCCAAAGGAGGATGAAATGGCGTTCAGAATCGCAAATCACTCGATCCGGATGGTCTGGGCCAATCTCGATGACGTGCTCAAGCTGACGCTCGTCCCCTACATCGTCATTGCCTTTGCGAGCGCGCTCCTTGGTATCGCCTTCACCGGATCGCCCACATGGGGCGGCAGCAATTTCGATATGGCGGCACAGGTCGCGGATGGCGGATTTGCAAATGAAGCGGTGTCCTTCACCGAGACCATCGGCTCCTTTCTCAATCTGGTGATTTACCTGGTGCTTGCTGCGTGGCTCGCGATCGGTTGGCATCGGTTTGTTCTGGCTGAGGAGTATCCTTCAGGGTTCATGCCCGCATGGAATGGCCCGCGGATCCGATCCTATGTTGGCCGGGTCGTGCTGATCTTGGTCGTGTTCTTTGGCGTGAGCTTTGTTGCTGCCCTTGTGGTGGTTGGGCTGGCCAATGTGAGCCAGCTTGTCGCCGCGCCGCTTGGGATCGTGATTGTCCTGGGCATAACGATCTTTTACGTCCGCATCTCGATCATGCTCCCCGCCATTTCGATGGATCGGCAGGATTTCGGGCTCAAGGCCGCGCTTGAGGCGACGAAGCCTTTCCAACTCGTGATCCTGGGCACGATCGCGGTCTACGCGCTTTACACGATCGGGATGGTGCTCGCGATGCTCCTCGTGCTTTCCATCGTCCCCTTTCTGGCGATGCCGTTTCAACTCATCCTCGAGTATCTCCTGCTCCTCGTGGGGATCAGCACGCTCACCACGATCTACGGTGTCGCCGTAGAAGGCCGTGAACTCACCTGAGGCTTGCACATGAAAGATCAGCAGGGCAGTGAGCCCGTCATGACCGATTTCGCCCAGAATGTGCGCCGTGCAGAGGCCGCAATGCGCGCGCTCTTCGAGCCGACGCCGCTGCAAAAGAACGAGCATCTGAGCGCGCGCTTTGGCGCCGATATCTGGCTAAAGCGTGAGGATCTGAGCCCGGTGCGCAGCTACAAGCTGCGCGGGGCCTTCAACGCGATGACAAAGGCCGTCGAGGCCAACCCCGCACAGGAGCTTTTCGTCTGTGCCAGTGCCGGAAATCACGCGCAGGGCGTGGCGTTCAACTGCGCCAATCTCGGCAAGCGCGGCGTGATCTTCATGCCTGTGACAACACCGCAGCAAAAGGTCGACAAGACGCGCATCTTTGGCGGGGACAGTGTCGAAGTGCGCCTGGTGGGTGACTACTTCGACGATTGCCTCCGTGCGGCGCAGGCGTTTTGCGCGGAACATGACGGCCACTTCATTTCGCCCTTTGACGACGCCGATGTCATCGAAGGGCAGGCCACCGTCACGCTCGAGATGCTGGAGCAGCTGGGACGCGCACCGGATGTCTTCATCGTGCCCGTGGGTGGCGGCGGTGTCTCATCGGGCGCGCGCAAGCTCATCACTGCGCTCGAAGCGCCGACCCATCTCAAATTCGTGGAACCCGCGGGAGGTGCGTGCCTTCACGCAGCCCTTCAGGCGGGCGAGCCCGTGACGCTCAACAAGGTAGACACCTTTGTGGATGGCGCCGCCGTTGCGCGCATCGGTGCCCGCACGTTTGAGGCGCTGGGCGGCACCCCGCTCGACGATCTCCTGATTGCGCCGGAAAACCGGATCTGCGGGACCATTCTCGAGATGCTCAACATCGAGGGGATCGTGCTTGAGCCCGCCGGTGCGCTTGCGATCAACGTGCTTGAGGATCTGCGGGACGAGATCGCAGGCAAGACCGTGGTCTGCCTCACCTCCGGCGGCAACTTTGACTTCGAGCGTCTGCCCGAGGTGAAGGAGCGCGCGCAGAAATATGCGGGCCTCAAGAAGTACATGATCCTGCGGATGCCCCAGCGCCCGGGCGCGCTGAAGGATTTCCTCGGCATGCTTGGTCCTGACGATGACATTGCGCGCTTCGAGTACCTCAAGAAATCTGCGCGGAATTTCGGGACCGTCCTTCTCGGGATCGAGACCACCGATCCGACAAACTTCGACCGGCTCTTCCGCGACATGGAATCGGGCGGGTTTGCCTATGACGACATCACCGACAACGACATGCTCGCGAATTTCATCATCTGATTTCACCGGCTGTTAAGCTTTCCGGGTCCATGGATGAGGGGATCTAGGACGGGCGGTGCGGTGTGGCGCGCAATTACGCAGAGGAGACTTCCGACGCGGGCTTAAGGCCCGTTTTGCGGGTGTTGTTGGTGGGGGGCGGCGTTCATGTGCTGCCCGGGCTCGATGCTTCCGGGCATAGCGTTCAGCGCGTGGAAACGGCGCGCGCTGCTTTAGCGGCTATCGAGGCCGACGCCCCCGATGTTCTGATCCTGTCGTGGGATGGGTTCGATCTTCCGGGCGATGCCTTTCTCGAGCGGCTCCGTGATGACACGCTGCCCAAGGCATCCTTTGTTGTCGTCACAAATGCACCGCATGACCTGACGCGCGAGGCGGCTGACCACGCCTTTCGCGCCGGTGCGGATTTCGTCCTGCCGGGGAATGCGGGTCCCGCAACCCTTTCTGCCATGCTGGAGGTCGCGAGCCGCCAGAGAAACCGATCCTGTGATCTTGAGGCACGTTTGCGGCGCGTGCTGACGAAGCTCGGCGATCTGCAGAAGCGTTTTGACTCGCTCGATGTTGACCTCGGCGAGGCGCGAAAGCTCCAGCACGGTCTCCTGCGGGACCGGTCTGTTGATTTGGGCACGGGGCAGGTCTCGGGGATTTTGCGGTCTAGCGGTCATGTGGGCGGTGATCTGGTTGGGCACTTCCCGATCAATGATCGTTACTTTGGTTTCTTTGCCCTCGACGTATCGGGACACGGTGTTTCCTCGGCGCTCATGACCGCACGACTTGCCGGGTATCTGTCCGCCGCCAACCCACGCCAGAATATCGCGCTTGTGAAAGAGGGTGACGGCTGGGGCCCGCGATCTCCGGAGGACGCGATCACCGACCTCAACGAGCTCGTGATGGAGGACCTCGAAACCGATCACTACTTCACGATGGTCTTGGGCT
>JBCBME010000081.1:0-8643 GCA_039822945.1 Pseudomonadota bacterium | reverse complement strand
CGCATGGGCATTGAGCACGAGGTCCTCCTCGCCCGGATGGGTGGAGGCCGCGACCCAGGACTTCGGCGGCACCATGGCTATGAGATCCGGGTCCGAGGGCAGGGGGGCGGCCATCGCCTTCAGGTTCTCCGAGCGCCGCGCAAGGGGCGCCCCAAGCGCCATGAGTGCCTGCGCCAACGGCTCCGTCTGCGTCAGGATCAGTCGGAAATTCTGCAAGAGCACCCGCGCCGTCGCGGGCCGCTTTTGCCAGGACGCAAGCGAGCCCTCCGACATCCGCGCATTGGCGAGCGCGAGCGGCACGCCCCGCGCCGCGAGCGCCTGGATCGTGTTGGGCCAAAGCTCACTCTCGATAAAGAGCGCCGCATCGGGCCGCCAGTGCCCCAGAAACCGCGCCACAGGCCCCGGCGCATCAAGCGCGGCAAACTGGTGGATCGCACCCTCCGGCAGCCGCCGCCCCATAAGCTCGGCCGATGTGGCCGTGCCCGTCGTCACGAGAATGGTGGCCCGCGACCTCAATCGCTCAATGAGTGCCAGCGCAGACAGGCTCTCCCCCACGGAGGCCGCATGGATCCATAAAAGCCGCCCCTCTGGCCGCGCCACAGCGCTTTGCCCCAGCTTCTCTGAGAACCGCGCGCCCATCCCGGCGGTGTCGAGCTTGCGCCGCTCCCGGCGCGCCAGCAGCGGCAACGCCACCCGGCTCAGCGCGCCATAGCCGCGCAAAAGTGCCGTCATATCAGCCGCCTGTGTGAGACATGTGCCGCGTCATCTGACCATCTGCCACGCCGCGCGAGTAGTCGAAGTCATGGCCGCGAGGCTTCAGGCCAATGGCGGCGCGGATGGCCGTCTCCAGGATCGCATCGTCCTCGGACGCGCGCAGCGGGGTGCGCAGATCGGACTTTCCTTCTTGCCCGAGGCACGTGAAAATCTCACCCGTGCAGGTGACGCGCACCCGGTTGCAGCTTTCACAGAAATTATGCGTGAGGGGCGTGATAAAGCCCACCGTCTGGCCCGTCTCTCCGAGCCGCACGTAGCGCGCGGGCCCGCCCGTCCGCTTCGACAGCTCGGTCAGCGTGTACCGTTCCGCCAGCCGCGCCTTGAGATCCGAGAGCGGCCAATACTGATCGAGCCGGTCTTCATTTCCGAGATCGCCCATGGGCATGACCTCGATAAAGGTGATGTCCATCCCCCGCGCATCGCAGAACTCGATCATCTGGAAGAGCTCGTCCTCGTTGAAACCCTTGAGCGCCACGGTGTTGAGCTTCACGCGCAGCCCCGCCGCCTGCGCCTCATCGAGGCCCTGCATCACCTGCGCGAGGCGGCCCCAGCGGGTCACCTCCTTGAATTTCTGGTCGTCGAGCGTGTCGAGCGAGACGTTGATGCGCCGCACCCCCGCCGCGTAGAGGTCGCGCGCAAAGCGTGCCAGCTGCGAGCCATTGGTCGTCACCGTCAGCTCATCGAGCGCGCCGCTCTCCACATGCCGCCCCATGGCGTTGAAAAACGTCATGATATCGCGCCGCACCAGCGGCTCGCCGCCGGTGATGCGCAGCTTGCGCACGCCCAGGCGGATGAAATTGCTGGCCAGCCTATCGAGCTCTTCCAGCGTCAGAAGCTCCGCCTTCGGCAGAAACGTCATCTTCTCGGACATGCAGTAAACGCAGCGGAAATCGCAGCGATCCGTCACCGACATCCTAAGATAGGTGATGGCACGCTGAAACGGGTCCACGAGCTGCGGCTCGAGGGCAGTGGCGTCGTCGAAATGCGGAAGCTCGCTGGCCATGGCAGTAGCTTTAGGCGGGCAACTGCGCGCTGCCAAGCCCCGAGCGTTGATGCGGCTCCGCGATCACCGTAAGTTCAGGGTATGCGCCTCATTCTTCTCCTGTCCGTCCTCCTTGTCACCGCCTGCGCGCAGCTTCCGCCCGTGGAGCCCGATGCGCCCACTGTGGCGGAGCCGGACACACCGACAGAAGAGCCCTCAACAGATGAACAGCCCGACGCGCCCGCGCCGGAGCCCACCAATGAGACCCTCGCCACGCTCGGCAACGCCGCAGAGCCCGGTCTCTGGCTGAAAACGCCGCTTGTGAGTGTAGAGGGGCCGGGCCGCATCACGGTGGTGGCGTCGGGGCGCAGCCTTGATGTCACGCTTATCCCCATCGATGGCCCGCCCACGGCAGGGAGCCGCGCCTCGCTCGCCGCCCTTCAGGGGCTCGGCGTGCCGCTCACCGCGATTACGGAGCTTCGCGTCACACCGCTCTAGCGGCTCACTCCACCGTCACCGATTTGGCAAGGTTCCTCGGCTGGTCCACATCCGTGCCCTTCGCGAGCGCGGTGTAATAGGCCAGCATCTGCGCCGGCACAGCATAGAGGATGGGTGAAAAGAGCGGGTCGATCTCGGGCAGGATGATCGTCTCCCACACGCCGTCTCCGGCGGCCTTGGCGCCGGCGGCATCGGTGATGAGCACCACGCGCCCGCCGCGCGCCATCACCTCCTGCATGTTCGAGACCGTCTTGTCGAAGAGTGCGTCGCGCGGGGCCATGACGATCACGGGCACGCTGTCGTCGATGAGCGCGATGGGCCCGTGCTTGAGCTCTCCAGAGGCATAACCTTCGGCATGGATGTAGCTGATTTCCTTGAGTTTCAGCGCCCCCTCAAGCGCCAGCGGATAAAGCACCCCGCGCCCGAGAAAGATGATGTCATCGGCCTCCGACAGCACCCGCGAGATATCCGTCGAGCGGCCCGCGAGGTTCAGCGCATGCTGCACGAGCCCGGGCACAAGGCGCAGATTCGCCAGCGCCTCATGCGGCAGCGGCGCGCCCCGCTCCTGCGCGGCCTTCAGCGCCATGAGCGCCAGCACCGTGAGCTGACAGGTGAATGCCTTTGTCGAGGCCACGCCAATCTCCGGCCCCGCATGGATCGGCAGGATGAGATCGCTTTCCCGCGCGATGGTGGAGGTGGTGACATTCACCACCGCCGCGATCTTGGCGGCCTTGCCGTCCATGTATCGCAGCGCGGCCAGCGTATCGGCTGTCTCCCCCGATTGGCTCACGAAAACCGCGAGCGTGCCCTGGGTCACCGGCGGCTCGCGATAGCGAAACTCGGAGGCGATATCGACCTCCACAGGCACCCGCGCGATCCGCTCAAACCAATACTTGGCCACCATGCAGGCGTAATAGGCCGTGCCGCAGGCCACGAGCGTGACGCGCTCGACCCCCTCGAAATCGAAATCGTCGGGCAGGGTGATCACCTCGCCCTCGAGGTAGTGGTTCAGGCACCGGTCGATCACGGCGGGCTGCTCGGCGATCTCCTTGGCCATGAAGTGCTTGTGGCCGCCCTTGTCGGCCTGCGCGGTGTCGATCTGGATCGTGTGGGTCGCGCGGTTGGCAAGCTGCCCCTTGATGTCGCGGATCTCGACGGAGCTGCGCGTCAGGATGGCGATGTCGCCCTCTTCGAGATAGGTGATGCGGTCCGTGAGCGGCGCGAGCGCGATGGCATCTGAGCCGATATAAACCTCACCGTCCCCGTGCCCGATGGCGAGGGGGGAGCCCTTCCGCGCCGCGATCATCAGATCGGGCTCATTGTTGAAGAGGAAGGCGAGCGCAAAGGCCCCCTCGAGCCGCGCGATGGCGGCTTTGGCAGCCTCCCGGGGGGCATGCCCCTCGTTGAGGTAGGCTTGGCAGAGGAGCGCCACGATCTCGGTATCGGTCTGGGTCTCAAACTCCGCGCCCTTCAGCGCGAGCTCCTCCCGCAGCTCCTTGTAATTCTCCACGATCCCGTTGTGGACGACGGCCACATCCGCGCCGCGGTGCGGGTGGGCGTTGGCCTCGTTCGGGGCACCGTGCGTGGCCCAGCGGGTATGGCCGATGCCAGCAAGCCCCGCGAGCGGCTCATGTACGAGAAGATCGGAGAGATTGACGAGCTTGCCCACCGCGCGCCTCCGGTCGAGCTTGCCGTTATTGACCGTGGCAATGCCCGCGCTGTCATAGCCGCGATATTCCAGACGCCGCAGCCCCTCCACGAGGATTGGCGCAGCCTGGTGACTTCCTAAAATGCCAACGATGCCGCACATTTACTTGCCTTTCTTCGCCTTGATCGCGCGGAGCCGCGCCATGAGCTTCCTTGCGAGCCCGGGCTTTGTCGTCTGCTCAGCGCGCCCCAGTGCGAGCGCGCCCTCGGGGATGTCTCTTGTGATGACGGAGCCTGACGCCGTCATCGCCTCATCCCCCACTGTCACGGGTGCCACGAGCATCGTGTTTGAGCCGATGAAGGCGCCTTTCCCGATCTCGGTGCGGTGCTTCATGACCCCGTCGTAGTTGCAGGTGATGGTGCCCGCGCCGACATTTGTGCCCGCGCCGATGGCGGCATCGCCCACGTAGGAGAGGTGATTGACCTTCGCGCCTTCCCCGATCTCGGCGGCCTTGATCTCCACGAAGTTGCCCACGCGGACATCCTCGGAGAGCTCCGCCCCGGGCCTGAGCCGCGCATAGGGGCCCACGATCGCGCCCCGGCTCACATGGCAGCCCTCGAGATGGGAAAACGCCCGGATCCGCGCGCCGGTTTCCACCGTCACACCGGGGCCGAAGACGACATTGGGCTCCACGGTACAATCCCGCCCGAGCACCGTGTCATGGGCGAAATAGACAGTCTCCGGCGCCTCCAGCTGCGCGCCGGTCTCCATCGCCTGCGTCCGCGCGCGGGTCTGGAAAAAGGCGCGCGCGCGGGCGAGGTCCGCGCGGGAATTCACGCCCAGCGTCTCCGCCTCATCGCAGCGCACCACGCGGGTCACAAGGCCCCGCTGGTTTGCAAGCCCCGGCACATCGGTGAGGTAGAACTCACCCGCCGCATTGTCGTCCGTGACCTCGGCCAAAAGATCGAAGAGGAGCCCGCTGTCCGCCGCCAAAACCCCGCTGTTACAGAGCGTTATGGCGCGTTCTTCCTCTGATGCATCCTTCCATTCCACGATCTTGAGGAGGCGATCTCCCTCGGTCACAAGCCGCCCGTACTTGCCCGGATCCTCGGCCTCAAAGCCCAGCACCGCCACACTCGCCCCCTCGAGCGCTTCGGCCATCTTCGCCAGCGTCTCGGCGGTCACAAAAGGCGTGTCTCCATAGAGCACAAAGGCCGGCCCGTCGTGATCGGCCAAAGCCTCGGCCGCCTGTTGCACCGCGTGCCCGGTCCCACGCTGCTCTTCCTGACGCACGCAAACGATGGTCTCGTCATGGGCCAGCGCCGCAGCCTCCACAGCCTCCGCGCCATGGCCCGTCACCACCACCGTGTGCGCGGCCTCAAGCCCCCGCGCGCTCTCGAGCGCATGGATGAGGAGCGGCGCCCCCGCGATCTCATGGAGCACCTTGGGCATGTCCGATTGCATGCGCGTGCCGCGGCCTGCGGCAAGAACGATCAGGGCGTTGGCCATACTCGAGCCTCTGGTTTCTTTTCTTTTTGGTAAGCATCAAAAGGGGGCTGGCCGCAAGGAATTTGGGCGTCACATTCAATGTCGAACTGAAACGGGGATAAGCGGGATGACGCGCAGTGTGATCTTTGATCTCGACGGGACGCTGGCGGATACGAGCGGTGATCTCCTCGCGGCGGCCAATGCCTGCTTTGAGGGGCTGGGCCTCGGCGCGCTCTTGGGCCCGGGCGACGCAGGCACGGCACTGCGCGGGGGCAAGGCGATGCTCACCCTCGGCTTCAGCCGGGTCGAGGGGCGCGGGCAGTCGGATGTCGACGCTGAATATCCCAAGCTTCTCAAGCACTACGAGGGCGCGCTTGATCATCACACAGAGCTTTATCCCGGCGCGATGGACGCCGTGGAGGCGCTGAAATCCGCGGGATTTGCCGTGGCGATCTGCACCAATAAGCCCGAGGGGCTGGCAGAGGCGCTCATGCGCTCGCTGGGCGTCCGCGCGGCCTTTGGCGCGCTCATCGGGGCGGATACTCTGCCCGTGCGCAAGCCCGATCCCGCGCCTTACGTGGAGGCCGTGGCGCGCGTGGGCGGGGATGTTGCCCGCTCGCTCCTCGTAGGCGATTCCATGACCGATGAGCGCACCGCGCGCGCCGCGGGCGTGCCCTCTGTGTCGGTTTCCTTCAGCCCCGATGCGGCGAGCCGGGCGGAGATGTCGCCCGATGCCTGGCTCGATGACTACGCCGATCTGCCCGCGATTGCGGCCCGCCTCATCCCGCGATGAGCGTGAGAAGATCCGCCGCGGGCCGGTCCTCGAGCGTGGCAATCACCTCCATGATCTCGCCAGCCTGTGGAACGCCTGCCGCGTAGGCGCGAAACTTCGCCTCGATCTCGGCGCGAGTGGCGGGGGCCGTGGCATCCCACTGCGCCTCGTGCCAGCCGCCTTCATGGGTCTGCCCGTCGCGGAGCGTGATCCGCGCCCGCGCGATCCGCTTGGCGGGGAAACGCGCGTTGGCGGCAGGGTCTTCCTCCATCCGTGTCGCGCGTGAGAGCCGCAGCACCTCCGGATGGGTCAGCATCGCGCCTTGCACCTCCGCCGGGCCGAGCCGCCCATGGGCCAGCGCGAGCGCCACGGGGAAGGAGGTGGAATACTGCGCCTCCTCCGTCGTTGAGGGCTCCGCCACGGCGAGGCGGGTGCTCTCGTGAAACGTCGTGATCACGATCTCGGCCACGTCGGCTGCGGCAAATCCATGGGCGCGCTGGAGCGCGAGACACGCCTCCACCGGCGGCTGCGCCCAGCGGCAGACGGGGTAGTTCTTGATGTACTGCTCCTCCATGCGCCACGCTGCGCCCAGATCATCCCAATGCGGCCCGTGGAGCGTGGCCGCCGGCGCCCCAGTAAAGCCCGCCCGCGCCAGCTCCACCGCGCTCACGCCTGCCATCGCGCCCCAGCCGGAGCCGTCCTTGAGCATCGTGGGGTGGTCGATCACCCGCATCATGGGCGAGCGCGGCCCGTGATACTCGGCGATCCCCGCCGCATGGGCGAGCGTGCGCGCATCAAGGCCCGCCATGTGCCCGCCTGCCAAGGCAGCCGCCACCGCGACCCAGGCCCCTGACGTGTGATAATCCCCCGCCGTCTCATGGAGCGTGACCGAGAGCCGCGCGCCCAGCTCGTATCCCGCCACGAATGCCTCGAGAAACGCCTTGCCGCTCACGTCTGGCCCCAGCGCATAGAGCGCAGGCAGAACGCCGCATCCGATATGCCCCTTGGCGGGGTTGTAGCCGTCATGGGCGTCGATGGCGTCGATGGTCATCCCGCCTGCGAGCGCTACACCGGGGGCAGAGGCTCGCCCCGCCCGAAACATCATCGGCCGCGTGCCGCCAAAGCTCGCGCCCGCATGGTTCGCGATGATGCGCGCCAGATCGGTCTCGCGCGCCGAAAAGCCCACGCCGATGAGGTCGAGCAGGCTGAGTTTCGCGCGTTCCTGCGTCTCGGCGCGCAGATCCTCCCAGCGGAGGCTCTCGAGAAAGTCGGTGATCTCCATGCCCCCACCCTTCGCGGCAGAGATCTGCCATGCGCGCCTGCCAGCGACACCGGCGACGCGAATGCGCATTGACCACGCCCGCCCGGCGGACCACCCTCAGGTCCATGGAGATTTTCACCGGATCATTCACCCAGCAGGAAGCCATCCCCGATGCCGGCATCGCCGCCGCGCTCGACGTGCTGCGCCACGGACGCCTCCACCGCTACAACGAGGCCCCCGGCGAGGTGGCAGAAACCCCCGCGCTGGAGGAGGATTTCGCCGAGATCGTGGGCGCGCGCTACTGCCTCGCCGTGGCATCGGGCGGCTATGCGCTCGCCACTGCACTCAGGGCCGTTGGGGTGGGGCCGGGCGATCCGGTGCTCACCAATGCCTTCACCCTCGCGCCCGTGCCGGGGGCCATCGCCAGCCTCGGCGCACAGCCCCTCTTTGTGGGCGTCACCGAGGGGCTCACCATCGATCTCGAGGATCTCGCCGCCAAGGCGGGGCAGGCGCGGGTGCTCATGCTCTCGCACATGCGCGGGCATATCTGCGACATGGACGCGCTCATGGAGATCGCGAACGCGGCAGGCCTCATCGTGATCGAGGATTGCGCCCACACCATGGGGGCCTCGTGGGATGGTGTGCCGAGCGGGCGCCACGGGCTCATCGGCTGCTATTCCTGCCAGACCTACAAGCACGTCAATTCCGGTGAGGGCGGTCTCCTCGTCAGCGACGACACAGACGTCATGGCCCGCGCGGTCATGCTCTCGGGCAGCTACATGCTCTATGGCCGCCACCGCGCCGCGCCCCCGCCCGAGGCCTATGAGGGGATCAAATACGACACCCCCAACATCTCGGGCCGGATGGACAACCTGCGCGCCGCGATCCTGCGCCCGCAGCTGCGCGCGCTCGACGCGCAATGCACCCGCTGGAACGAACGCTACGCCGTCGTGGACGAGGGGCTCGCTGCCTGTCCCGGGCTCACGCGCATCGAGCGACCCGCGCGGGAGGGCTATGTCGCCTCCTCCCACCAGTTTCTCCTCCTCGATTGGGAGGATGACGCGATCCGCGAAGTCGTGCGCCGCTGCGGCAACCGCGGGGTGGAGCTCAAGTGGTTCGGCGCGCCCGAGCCCGTGGCCTTCACCTCCACCTACCGCTCCTGGCACTACGCCCAGCCCGCGCCCATGCCTGCCTCTGACCGCATCCTGCGCGCTGTGATG
>JBCBME010000080.1:0-8642 GCA_039822945.1 Pseudomonadota bacterium | reverse complement strand
CGCGGCGATCTCGGCCTCGCTCGGCTCAATGGCTTTCTTGGTGAGGGCCTCAAAGGGCGCGGCCTGCACCTGCGCCTCGGGCGCGTAGCGGCTGCCCCCCGGAGCGCGGCCACCCCGGAGCTGGAGGAAGCGTTTGACGATGCGGTCCTCGACGGAATGGAACGTAACGACGGCGAGAAGCCCGCCGGGCCTCAGCGCGCGCTCTGCCGCCATAAGCCCCTGAAAGAGCTCGTCATATTCGGCATTCACCGCGATCCGCAACGCTTGAAAGCTGCGCGTGGCCGGGTGCGACTGGCCGGGCTTTGGCCGCTTCATGACGCTTTCGATGATCTCTGAGAGTCGCAGCGTCGTGGTGATGGGGGTCTCGTCGCGCGCCTTGACGATGGCGCGGGCGATACGGCGGGAGGAGCGCGCCTCCCCGTAGTGGAAGAGGATGTTGGCGAGCTCTGCCTCGCTCGCTTCGGCCACGATGTCGGCCGCGCTCTGCCCGTCTTGCGACATGCGCATGTCGAGGGGGCCGTCCTTCATGAAGGAAAAGCCGCGCTCGGCCTGATCGAGCTGCATGGAGGAGACGCCGAGATCGAGGACAACGCCGTCGAGGGCTGCGCCGTGGGCGTCGAGATCAGAGAACGTCGCCTCCACGAGCTCGAGCCGATCACCATACGCTGCCGCCCAGGGTGCCGCCATCTCAAAGACAGCCGGGTCGCGATCGATCCCGATCACCTTCTCCGCGCCCGCTTCGAGCAGGCCCTTCGTGTAGCCCCCGGCCCCAAAGGTGCCGTCGAGCCAGGTGCCGCGAATGGGCGCGCAATGAGTGAGGATGGGTTCGAGGAGGACTGGGATGTGAGGCGCGGCAGCGTGCGTCATCCTATCCGGCTCCATCCAGGAAGGAGAGCGGATCGAAATCATCCGGCAACTCGTCGAGGAAGGCCTCTGTCTTGGAGAGCTCCTCGGCCTCGTAGGTGTCGGGCTTCCAGATCTGGAAAGTGTCGCCTGCGGCGATGAAGAACGCCTCGCCCTCGAGCCCGATCTTTTGGCGGAGCTTGGCAGGCAGCACGAGACGGCCCGTCTCATCGACCGTCGTCGGGAAGGACTGGCCGTGGAAGAGCTGCTGGAGGAGCTTGCGCTCACGGGAGCCGCGCGGGAGGGCGTCGATCTTGTCGTCGACCTCACCGATGGCTTCCATCGTGTAGCATTCGAGGAATTTGCGGCGGTGGTCGCCATAGACGATCACGAGTTCGGGGTTAAGGCCATCGGTCCAGGCGGGGTCGCCGGCTTCGAGCACGCGGCGAAAAGAGGCCGGGATCGAGACCCTGCCCTTCGTGTCCACCTTATGGTGGCTTTCGCCTCTGAACCTGCGTGCCACGCTGGCCCTCATTCACTGCGGGCCGCTAATTGACCCTAGACATGGAAACGGCGGATCAGACTGCTGCCACTGTCTGATCCGCCGCCCTCGTCCCGCCTTGCGGGAAGTCCGACTGCGCGCGCCACCTGGGGGGATGTCTGCTCGCTCGCGCGCCGGATCTCTTGATCGAAGTCGAGTGCCTGTATGAAACCTGCGTATCTTTTTCCGCTGGTGGGGTTCTTGGCGCCCCGGTTGTGTACGTGCTCGCTTTCGATGCACAAGGGATGCCATGGGAGATCATGGTACGCAAGAGAATTTATGGGAAATTTCTACCACCTGTTGTTTTCCATGTGTCTGAAAAACTACATCTAGGGGTGTGCACGCGGGATTTTAGGGCTCATCTTGTGGCGGATTGGCATATTGCCACAAGAAGTTGATGCCGCGCCCGTGTGAAAAATCTTCCCATAAATTCCCGGATTTCTTGGGAATATCTGCCCGCAGGGCAATCTGACATGCGAAAACGGGCGGATCGCGCCGCTGCGAGCCTGGGATTTTGGGGGAATTGCTCGGCTTTACGGGCCGGATTCGTGGGGCCGAGACCCGATCAGTGAACTGATCAGAGCGCCAGCAAGGGCCGGCCCATGAATTCCCGTAAGAGCGATTTGGGGTGGTCTCAGGCCATGCCGCCCTGGACCAGGCGGCGTGCGAGCGCGGCGTAGGCGTCAGACATGGGCCCCTCGCCCACGGCGACGGGCGTGCCGCCGTCCCCGGCGAGCCGGGTGTCGAGGTCGATGGGCAGCGCGCCGAGGAATGGCAGATGGAGCCGCTCCGCCTCCGCCGCCGCCCCGCCATGACCGAAGATCTGCGTCTCGTGCCCGCAATTGGGGCAGCAGAAGGTGCTCATGTTTTCGATGAGGCCGAGGATCGGCGTCTTCAGCGTCTGGAACATGTCGATGGCCTTGCGCGCATCGAGGAGGGCCACGTCTTGCGGTGTGCTGACGACGATGGCCCCGGTGAGCGCGGTCCGCTGGCAGAGCGTGAGCTGCACGTCGCCCGTGCCGGGCGGCAGATCGACGATGAGCACGTCAAGCTCCCCCCAGGCGACCTGGCTGATCATCTGCTGGAGGGCGCCCATGAGCATCGGCCCGCGCCAGACGATGGCTTTGCCCGGGTCCACCATGAAGCCGATGGACATGAGCGTGACGCCGTGGGCGTGCTTGGGCTCGATGACCTTGCCGTCCGGGGATTGCACGCGGCCCTCCACCCCCATCATGCGCGGCTGGGAGGGGCCGTATATGTCGGCGTCGAGCAGCCCCACGCGGCGTCCCTGCCGGGCGAGCGCCACGGCAAGGTTGGCCGACACGGTGGATTTGCCCACCCCGCCCTTGCCTGAGGCGATGGCGAGGATGCGGTCGACGCCCGTGGGCTTTACCGGCCCGGCCTGCGGCGTGGGGTGGCGCCCGACCTTCAGATTGGGGGCGGGCGGTGCGGCAGGCTTTGGCGCGCCGCCGGAATGGGCGGTGAGGATGACGCTGACGCTGTCGACGCCGTCGAGCGCGGCCACGCGCGCCTCGGCTGCGTCGCGCACGGGCGCCAAGGCCGCAGCCACTTCGGGCGTGGGCGCTTCGATGACAAAGCGGACCGCCCTGCCCTCGATACTGAGCGCGCGGACCATATCGGCGCTCACCAGAGTGCCGCCACCGGGCACCTGAAGCGTCTTGAGTACGTCTAGAATGTCGTCACGTGTGGGCATGGTTTTCCTCGCGCGCGGAGCGTTGCCTGCCCGGGGCCAGAAGCGCAAGGGCACGGGGCAAGCATTCGCGCGCCTTCCCCCGCGGCAGATATGCGCGGCTCGCATAGCGGGCTTGCCGGATCGGGTGTTTTGCACCTGCAGCAAACACCTATGTTAGCGGCATCAGCGGATGAGCCGCTGACGAACCCACACGAGACAGACATGGCATACGCAAACACACATACCTCTTCCCGCTTCGACCTTGTTGCTCGCGTCCGCGCAGTTGCGGCCGATGCAGCAGAGGCCTGGGCGCGTTACCGCACCTATCGTGAGACGCTGGACCAGCTCCAAGAGCTGACGGACCGCGAGCTCGACGATCTGGGTCTGAGCCGCTGGTCGCTTAAAGACGTGGCCCGCCAATCCGCCTACGACGCGTAACGCAACACCGAACACAAAGCGCCCCTTCCTCCCAACCAGGGCGTTTTGCAAGAGCGGCGACACTTCACCCTCCCGAAGTGTCGCCGCTTCCTATTTGGGGCTTCGTTTTGTGGCGGGCGCGGTTGCGGACGTTAAGAGACGATCTTGCATAGTCTCCCCCGGGTGCCGCGGCCACTTCCCTCTCCTGTCAGACTGCGCCAAGGTCCGGGCATGTCGCTCGAACTGACCTTTGCTCTTTTGACCTTCGCGTTCGCCTCCTCGATCACGCCGGGGCCGAACAATATGATGCTCATGGCGTCGGGCGCGAATTTCGGGATGGCGCGGAGCGTGCCGCATCTTGCGGGGATCGCGGTGGGCTTTGCCGTGATGATCACGCTGGTGGGATTTGGGCTTGCGCAGCTCTTTGAGCTTTTCCCCGTGCTTCACACGGTTCTGAAGGTCGCAGCCGCGCTCTACATGACCTACCTCGCCTGGAAGATCGCCACCGCCGCCCCGAAGATCGACGCTCCCGAAGAGGCAGGCCGCCCGTTCACCTTCCTGCAGGCCGCGCTCTTTCAATGGGTCAATCCCAAAGCCTGGGCCATGGCGCTGACGGTGGTGAGCGTCTACATGCCCGAGACGCTGGGGATCCTGGCGCCCGTGATCGTGGCGCTCCTTTTCCAGATCCCCGGAGTGCCCTGCATGGTGGCTTGGGCTGTCCTCGGGGTGGCCATGCGCCGTTTCCTGACAACCGCGGGCCGCCTGCGCCTCTTTAACGGCACGATGGGCGCCCTCCTTGTCCTGTCGGTTTGGCCGATCCTTTTGGCGTAGCGCGCCCGAGGCCCGCGACGCGAAACTCACTCAGCGGACGCTCCAGCTTGCTCGTATGAAAGGCCCTGCCATGACTGACACCTATCAGAAATCGATGATGGACAACCTCTACTGGTGGGGCATCCCGACGATGTTTCGGGCGCCGCATACGGGGCCAGAGGGTCAGGACATCGCGCTTGTCGGCGTGCCGCATTCCACGGGCAATGGCACGACCGAACGCGATCAGCATCTGGGGCCGCGGGCCCTCCGGAATGTCTCCGCCGTGCAGCGACGGGTGCATATGGGGTTTCAGATCGACCCATGGGCCCGGGCCAAGATCGCGGATGTGGGCGACGTGCCCTTTCCCGAGGCCAATGACAACGAAGCCTGCATCGCCCGCATCACCGATTTCTACAAAGAGATCGACGCCGCCGGCGCGCGGCCAGTGTCGATTGGCGGGGATCACTCCATCACGGGAGGTATCGTGCAGGCCCTGGGCGGCGGTCAGCTGGCCGGGGGCGAGCCTGTCAGCTTCCTGCATCTGGACGCCCACACGGATGTCTTCACGAAGGTCGACCACTTTCTCGGGGCTAGGAAGTCGGCCGCCCATTGGGGCGCGTATCTCGCCGATCAGGGACAGGTGGACCCGACCCGGTCCATGCAGATCGGCTTGCGGGGCCATCCCCGGAGCCTCGACTGGCTCGAGCCCTCATATGAGTACGGCTACAACGTGGTGACGATGAAGGAGTTCCGCCAGCGCGGTCTGGCGGACGTGGTGGCGCAAGCGCGGGAGGTCCTGGATGGGCGCCCGGTTTACATCACCTTTGATCTCGACTGTCTGGACCCCACCGTGGCACCGGCTGTGTCGAACCTCGAACCCGGTGAGAGGGGGTTTGATATCGACGAGGCCGTGGGTCTTTTGCACGCCGCACGGGGCCTCAACATCGTGGGGGGAGACGTTGTTTGCATGATGCCCACCAAGGACAGCCCCAATCAGATTACGGCGCTCACCGCAGCGGCAGTGATGTTCGAGATGATCTCGATGATTGCGGAAACCGTGTAGGGCCCGCGCATCCCACGGTTTGACGGCATGGTCTAAGACCCAAGGACAACAATCCATGGAAAGGCCGCAACTGGTGCACCCTGCCGCCTATCTGGTAGGCCGCTAAAGTATTCAGAAACGACGGAAAGCTATTGAGGGATGTTCAGGCTAAAGACGACGTCGACGCCACCAGAGCCCTTCGTCATCATCGGGCAGGAGCGCAGCGGCACGACGCTTCTCCAGACCCTGATGTCGTCGCACCCCGACATGCACTGCCGGGGCGAGTTGTTTGACACCTTCCAAATTGATGATCAGGGCCAGAAGATCACCGACGATGCGGCGATCTTTCGGCGCGAAAACGATCTTCGGGGGTTTCTGGATGAAAAGCTCTCGGGGGCTGACCTGAGGGGCAAGACGCCCAAGCGGCTTGGGTTCAAGCTTCTTACGCACCACAACCCCGGCCTCATCCTGGACGTTTTGGCTGAGCGACCGCACTGGCGGGTGATCCATGTCCGCCGCGCCAACAAGCTGGCGCAATTTGCGTCGCGGCAGCAGGTGGACAAGTCCGGCCAATGGACGACCCGGGAGGAGGGATACCAAGCGCCGCGTGTGGCAATTGATCCGAAGTGGGCTGTGGGCCAGTGCAATGCGCTGCGTCTCGAGGACGAGTTGCTGGCGCGATACTTGTCGACCCTTCCGAACCCTTTGCTCACGGTCGACTACACCGACTTGAGCAAGGCCACGACCCACGGGACGATCCTGTCATTCATGGGCGTCAATTCAGACGTTGTGTTGCGGAGCGATCTCAAGAAGCAGGGTCAGAGCACGGTTCTTGAGCGTTTCAGCAATGCAGATGAGGTGAAAGCCCACTTCACCGGGCTCGGGCTCGCGCATTGGCTCGAAGGGGGATAGAGCTGCGGTCTGCAAGAGCGGAGGCACCTCGCGCCGATCCAACGCCCCGATGACGGCCCTCTTCTCCCCCTCAGGATGGCCGCCCCTTTTGGCGCAGCGGATTTCGCCCGCGCGCCGCGGAAACAGGAAAGAGAGGCCGAGAGACCTCCGCCGAGGCGCATATGCCCGCTGCAGAGCCCATCGAGCCCCGAGTAGGAAAGGTGCACGTCCCACGAATTTTGCGTCTGCGGCTTGGTCCGCGCGATTGCGCGACGCAAGCATCTGTGGGAGTGTCGCGCCGAAGGGTCAGGTTGTTCGTGTCACATGGTGCTGCGATCTCGGGTCGTTGTGTGCCCGTTTCAGCGCTTTGCAATGAAGCGAATTGCGTTCCAAGGCCCGCCGGCGGGGGACCAATGAGAAGTTGCTGTCTATTGGACATGTTTTCCGGCTGTTCGGGTGACACCAGCCTAGCCTGTCGCGCCCGTCCCCAGCGAAACGTGGGCTCGCCCGCACGATGACTTTCACGGTTCAAGAGATTGCGGATCAGCTTGGCGTTACGGCGGAGGGTGATCTCAGCATCGAGATCACGTGCGCGGCGGAGCCCTCAAAGGCCGGGCCCGATGCGCTGGCGCTGGCGATGCATCCCAAATACGCCGACGCGCTCTCTGACAGTGCGGCGCGGGTGGCTGTGCTTTGGCACGGGGCGGAGTGGAAGGATTTCGGGCTAGAGGCCGCACTTGTCTTTCCACGGCCACGGCTCGCGCTGGCGGCGATCACGCGTCTTCTTGATAAGGGGCCGGGACTTGCCCCGGGGGTGCACCCATCAGCGGTCGTTGATCCGTCTGCAACCATTGGACCCGGGGCCGCGATCGGGCCATTCGCCGTTATCGGCGAACGCGCCTCAATCGGGCAGAACGCCCGGATCGGCGCCCATGCCGTCATTGGTGCGGAGGCCGTCCTTGGCGATGATGCGATCATCCTCGAGGGGGTGCGCATCGGTGCCTTTGTCCGCGCGGGGGATCGGCTCCGCGTTCATCCCGGCGCTGTCATCGGGGCGGACGGGTTTTCGTTTGTGACACCAGACAAATCCACCGCGGAGACGGCGCGGGAGACGCTCGGGAGCGAGGTCGAGATCACCGCGCAGCGTCTCCTCCGGGTGCATTCGCTCGGGGCGGTCAGCCTCGGTGACGATGTTGAGATCGGCGCCAATTCGACGATCGACCGCGGCACCGTTCAGAACACGACCATCGGCTCCGGCACAAAGATCGATAACCAGGTCCAGATTGGCCACAACGTCGTGATTGGAGACGACTGCCTGCTCTGCGGTCATTCCGGCGTTGCCGGATCCTCCGTGCTGGGCAATCGGGTCGTGGTGGGGGGCGCGGCCTCGATTGCCGATCACCTCACTGTTGGCGATGACGCGGTGATTGCGGGCAAGTCTGGCGTGGCCTCCAACGTGCCCGCCGGGCGGGCGGTCATGGGCTATCCTGCGATGCCGCTTGACCGAAGCGTGGAGGCCTACAAGGCGCTGCGCCGCCTGCCCCGATTGATGGAGACCCTCGGCGGCCTCAAAAGCGCCCTGCGACCCAAGGAAGACCAAGACTGAGACCTGGGTCGCCTGACGACGCCACCTCAGCCCTTCGTTTGCACGCGGAACTCCGTCATGCCGAGGAATTTGCGGCTGGCCCCCCAATCAAGCTCGCCATCGACGGCACGGAGATCGGGAAACCGGCGAAAGAGCTCCGCCAGCGCGATTTTCACCTCGAGCCGTGCGAGATGGATGCCGATGCAGTAGTGAATGCCCCCGCCAAATCCCAGATGCCGGCCGGCCCCGCGATCCACGTCAAAGGCGGCGGGCGCCTCAAACCGACGAGGATCATGGTTCGCGGCCCCGAGGAAGAGCCGCACCTTGGCACCCTGGGGGATGGTTTGATCGGCCAGTTCCACCTCTTCGGTCGTCACGCGGCCCGTGGTCTGGAGCGGGCTGAGCAAGCGCGCGCTCTCCTCCACCACCACGCCGTAGAGCTCTGGATCCGCTTTTGCCCGCTCAAGCACGGCCGGGTTATCGAGCAGGAGGCGGACGCAATTCGTCAGCAGATGGCGGGTGGTGACGTGGCCCGCTGTCAGCGCCAGCGCGGCTGATCCGATCATCTCGTCGCGCGTGATCGTTGCTGTCTTGTGATGGGCCTCTGCCAGTGCCGAGAGGAGGTCATCCCTCGGGTCATCCTTGCGCAATTTGGCGATTTGAATGACGCGGCCCCGAAACTTGAAGAACGCCCAGAGGCTGCGGAGGAGCGCGTTTTTGCGGATCTCGGGATCCACCATGGGAAGGAGGTCGTCGGTCCATCTGCGGACGGCGTCGGTCTCCTCCTCCGGGAAGCCAAAGAGATCCGCGATGACCCAGG
>JBCBME010000079.1:0-8747 GCA_039822945.1 Pseudomonadota bacterium | reverse complement strand
ACATTCGGCCTAACTATTGTTCCTGTTTGGCCAACAATCGCTACATTTTGCGAACAACTGTCTTTTTCTGCGCCTGCTAACACCGGTTTCATTGACTAAAAATTGCCGTAAAGTTACCTAATTTTTAAGGGTACTTGGGGTGCCGTGCAGCAGCTGCCGCTGCTTTCAGAAGTCAAGACTGTACGAAGCCACCGCTGTTTTGCGGGGTCTTTTTACGCGCGACTAAGCTGCATTTCGCCTCCCAGTAGCCGCTACATCTATGTGGGATGCAGATAATGTTAGAAGTCATTGAAAAACCTTACACAGCGCACTCCGTCGCCACAATTGACGGGATCGAGCCAGAGCGCGACATGGTGCAAGTCACCAATTCAACCTACCGAGATGTCGGAAAGCGTATTCTGGATGTCACCCTTGTCCTTGTGGGTGGCGTGTTCCTACTTCCGATCATGTTCATCATTGGGGTGCTCGTGTCACGCGATGGTGGGCCGGCACTCTACAGCCAGAAGCGCGTCGGAATTGATGGGCGCGAGTTCACCTTCTGGAAGTTCCGGTCAATGGTCGTGGACTCAGAAGAGCGCCTTGCGCAGCATCTTGCGGAAAGCCCTGAGGCGGCCCTCGAGTGGTCCGTCAATCAGAAGCTCCGGAACGATCCGCGTATCACGCCGATCGGCCGGATCATTCGCAAGACATCCATCGACGAACTGCCGCAACTTTGGAACATTCTGAAAGGGGACATGAGCCTCGTAGGCCCACGCCCGATGATGCCGCAGCAGCGGGCCCTCTACCCCGGCAAGGCATACTTTTCCATGCGTCCGGGCCTCACGGGCTACTGGCAGGTGTCGGAGCGGAACGAAGTCTCCTTCGCAGAGCGTGCCAAGTTCGACTCCGATTACTGGCAGGACATGTCGCTGGCCACCGATATCTCTACCCTTTTCCGCACTGTGGGTGCTGTTGTGCGCGGATCTGGTTGTTAAGTTCAGTTCTGTACGCACCCAACGAAAACGCCCGCGCGAGCGGGCGTTTTTTTTTTGCTCTGTGCTGTCTTCGGAAATGCTCAGCCCCTTGCGATCCAGAGGCGCGTAGCCCCGCGCACACGAGGGACTTGAGCATGCCCTTAGAGTGCAGTCCCCCCGCGACCATCCATTAGGTAAGCGGCTGTGTTACGCGCTATGATCACACTCCCAGCCATTGGTCCTTCTTTGCGGGCGCCGCCGCGGCACCGCCGAACAGAGTGCGTTGTGGCATGCACATTGCGAAGCTCAGACGGATGCTGCTTGCCGCATAAGACGCGCTCTAGTGCTCCGGTAGCACTCTCTCCGCCCTTACAGCCTGCTTACTGCTGGACGAGAATGTGCGCCCCCACATGGAGCCGTCGAGACGTCCTACGCATCAGCGCTTGAGATGGCGCAGAGAGAACGCGCAACGAAAAGGGCCGCGAGCGCATGCCCGCGACCCTTCTGAGGTAAGAACCCGTCGCGTTTAGGAGTAGTACTCCTGCACCGAGTCGTAGTCGAAGTTACGGCCGTAGAAGTCGCGCTGGTTAGACCGCTTCATATCCGCAGCATTCAAGATCATGCCCGTCGGGTACACATCGATCGAGGCCAGGTCCGTCAGGCCCTTCCATACCGAGCCACGCTTGGTCTTGTTCCAGGACACGACAAAGATCAGCTCATCAAGCAGTGACGAGATCGACAGCGCGTCGGAGCTCGGCACGACCGGCGGCATGCGCACGATGATCACATCAAAGTCCTGACGCGCCTCTTCGATGACTTGGTTGAGCTTCTTGATCTGAGAGTACTCGTCAAACCCGATCCTTTTGCCGCGAACGTCCGCAGGCAGGATGTGGAGAGGCATATCTGGATGACGCCACGTGTGGGCGCGCAGGTTGTCGCGCTCCGGGTCAAGGCTGGTAAGGCCCCGCCCCTCGAAATGAGGCACGTTAATCTCTGGGTAGACGCCCGGCTTGCGGAGGTCTGCATCGATGAGCAACGTCTTGTTGTCCATGCCCGCAGAGACGTGCCCAAGGAGCATAGAGCAGAAGGTCTTGCCGTCGCCCGGCAGCGCCGAGGTGATGCCCAGCACGCAGACGCCCGTGCGCTTGCGCGGCAGCATGGTCAGGTGCACACGCCTCGCCGACTCGAGCGCTTCTCGCCCTGAGACGGTGGTCGCTAATCGAGACGGGAGCCTGTGATCGATCTTGAGGCGTTTGAGCTTTGGCAACACGCCCACAACTGGCACGCCCGTATGCACGTAGAGAGCCGCGGGGTTGGTGAAGTTATCCCGCGTGGTTTCCACCACGAGCACGAGCCCCAGCGCCACGAGGATGCCTGATGCGGTCGCAAAGGCGATGATGAGCCGCTTGTTCGGCGACGATGCAAAGGCAGGGATAGCTGCACGTTCAATGATGGAAGCGTCGGCACTGAGATAGGGCCGCTGTTCATCGATCTCGCGCAGTCTGCCCAGTGAGCTTTCGTAGAGGCGCTGTTCAATTGTTGCTGCGCGCTCAAGCTCGCGGACGCGCTGCAAAGCGTCGTCGACGGTTGCCTTTTGCGCCTCAAGATCCCGGACGTTTTCGGCAAGGCTGCCCTCTGTGCGAAGGGCTCCGTCATATTCGATCTGCAGCCGGTCCGCCTGCCCTTCCAGCTCAACGCCGATTTGCGCTTCAACCGAGGCCAATTCATCGCGGAGTGCAACGAGCGTCGGATGCCGTTCGAGAAGACGCGGCTGAAGCCCTGCAATTTCGCGTCTCAGCTCTTCACGCCGCAGAGCCATACGCTCAAGGACCGGCGCGTCACGCATTTCCAGAAGCAGCTCAAGGGACCGACCCAGCGACTGTGCGCGATCCCAATTATCCAATTGCGCTTCAGAGGAGATGCGCTCGACGCGCGCTTGTACGAGGCGCGCGGAAAGCTCTTTGATCTGCTCGTCCACAGTCTCGAGAGTTTGGCCGTCCACCAGCACATCCGAGGCTCGCGCATTTGAAAGTGATTGCTCTGCCCCCTGCACGCGGGCCCGGAGAACCTCGAGACGCTCCCGAAGCGCGACGGCGACGTCGTCGATCGCCTTGGTTTTACCTTCGAGCTGCTGATCGATGTAATTTTGGGCGAATGCGTCTGCGATGAGCGCGGATTTCTGAGGGTTCTGGGACGAGAATGAGAGCTCGATCACCGTCGTCAGACCCACCTGCCGAACCGACAGGGACTGCCCCACATTCCGGATGACGGAATTTAGGTTATCCATTTCAGACAAAAACTCTTCTTCAGGTGCCCCGTCGCGGAAACGCCGCGCGTTTGGGGAATAACTGGTGTCGTCGACCAAGTTGAGCTGACGCACGACCCGCTCAGTAAGGTCGCGGGAGCGCATGACCTCAATTTCACCCTGGATCGTGGCCGTATCCCGGTTGAGGCCCGAGACCACGTTTTCAACGTCCTCAAGGATCGTTGTCTGCCGTGGGCCGAGCATGACGCTCGCCGAAGCCTTGTACACAGGCGTGGTAAACTCGAGGAAGATGAAGCCAAGAGCCACAAACGCCGCAACGATCAAAAGGATAATGCCTTTCCAGATCAGAAGCACATTCCAGACAACCGTAAGCGAGATGCGTGGCTCTGGAGCGGGATTGGCCCCAGACGCGTCTCGCGCCCCACGTTCCATGTCGGTGCCGTAGGATGAGTAGTTGTCGCTGTCCGACGTCAGTCGGACGCCGCGGGACTGACGCTCGGACCCATCATCGGGGATATTCTTATCAGTGGCGAACACTCAGGTAACTCCCGAAGTATTGTTGCGGACACGGGAGGCGATCTAGCGCAAACAGCCCGTAAGTATTGGAATAGGTTCGTGGCAGTGGTACTACCTGCGCCTGGGGACATCCGCAAACAGAGGCGCAGAAATTTGAACCAGATTTACCTAACATCGTGTCGCATGCGGCGCAGTTTTATGCACCTCGCAGGGATTGTTTCGATATGCGCAGCAATGATGGCGACCCCAGCGTTCGCTCAGTCCGAGTATCAGCTCAGCGCCGGCGACACAGTTGAGCTGTTTGTCAGCCCTAGCATGGAAGAGCCGCTTTCGGTCACCATTGATAATGAAGGTCGCGTGCTCGTTCCGCTTGTGGGAGCCGTTTCGTTCAACGGTCTGACCACCACTGAGGCCGGAGAGGCGCTGAAAAAGTCTCTACAGGATGCTCAGGTCCTGGCGGATCCGGTGGTGGCCGTGTCCCTTTCATCCCCCCGTCCGATTTTTGTCACAGGCGATGTGACAGATCCGGGAAGCTTCCCTGGACGTCTCGGCATGCGCGTCGATGAGGCTGTCGCGATCGCGGGAGGCACACGAAATAAGGCAAGTACGGAGCTTTCGGCCGGTGCGATCGCCGAGCTTCAAGCCGATCTTGTTGCGGTTGTGGCGGAGATTGAGGCCCTCGATATCAGGCAAGCCCGCTATGATGCCGAGGCCGCTGGCAGCGCCTATGCCCCTGAAATTGATATCTCACAGGAACCCGGCACTTTTGTCGCTCGTTTGACCCAGATCGAGCGCGACGCCCACGTCATGGCAGACGAGCAATTCGCCCGTGAGACGCGCGCGCTCGAAGAGACACTGGTTGTCCTTGCCCGCGAGCAGGAAGCGATTCTTGCCCAGCAGGAGGCCCTTAGCCAAGTGGTGGCGCTTTTTGACGAAGAGTTGAACACGGCCAACGAGCTTGAAGAGCGAGGCCTGGGCCTTCGGCGGCAATCTGTGTCGAATGAACGCAACCTCTTTTCGGCCCGCGCCGAGCTCATGGATCAACGGCGTCGCTTCGCGGCAACCGAACAAGAGCAAATCGACATTCAACTTCGAATTGACGATCTCGGCGCAAAGCGGCGTGAGGAAGCTCTGCGCCAGTTGAGCAAGATTGCGGTAGAGCGTGTTGGGCTCATTTCGCAACGCGACGCCATCACCTCCCGCCTCGGGTATTCGAGTATTTTCACCGGCGCTGACGCAGATGCACAATCACCTTTGGCGGCGGAAGGCTCGGTTGCAACACAGATCACTCGGGTCCGCCAGCTCGCGAATGGCGAGCGTGTGAGCGAGGTCGTCCGCGATAGCGACTCGGTCCTTCCCGGCGATCTGATCGTGGTGCGAATCCTGCCGAACTTTCGGCTTCTGCAATAATCCTGCTCATCGACAGCTATTGTTGAAACAAGCGGGCGGGCGCATCTTTGATGGGTCCGCCCGTTGCGTTTTTTTTGCCCCAATTTGTTGCACTGCAGCACACGCTTGGTTGAGGAGGCCGACACGCTATTGCACGGACTGGTGCCTCTCTGTACCCGTTCGTATATTCATTTGATCACCAGCCACCGAGGTGCTGAGCACCCGGATGTGGCGTCATCCATGGGCGGAAAAGACATGTCGGAAAGCGTGCTGATTGGCGGCCTCAATGTAGATAAAGTCTCCCGCGACAGCCTCGCGGATGAATTAATCGCTGACGTCGACCGTGACCTCGAGCGCCCGCGACTGGTCTTCTCGGTAAACGGCCAGGGCATCTCCATGGCCGCAACCGACCCGGAATTTCTGGACAATATCCGCAAGGGCGACCTGCGGCATGCGGACGGCATGTCGGTCGTGTTTGCCTCGCGCCTGCTGACGCGCACGCCGCTGCCGGAGCGGGTGGCCACCACAGACTTTTTTCACGATGCCGCGCGGGCTGGGGAACCCAAGGGACTGAAGTTCTTTTTCCTGGGCGCATCTGAGGATGTCGTGCGCCGCGCATACTACGCGGCCAAGGATCAGTATCCGGAAATCGAGTGGGTAGGCTTCCGCGATGGCTACTTCAGCGAAGACGAAGAAGCCGATGTCTGCAGGGAGCTCGTTGAGTCTGGCGCAGACGTGGTTTGGGTGGGTCTCGGCCGCCCGAAACAGGAAGCATTCTGCGTTCGTAACGCCCACCGACTGCAGGGCATCACATGGATGAAAACTTGTGGCGGTCTCTTTGATTTCCTTGCAGGAAATAACCCCAGGGCGCCGCAGTGGATGCAGAGCCTGGGCCTCGAATGGCTCTTCCGCACAATGCAGGAGCCCCGCCGTCTCCTGCGGAGGTACATTGTGACGAATGCGCATGCGGTGTGGTTGTTTCTGACCCGGAGCGGGAGAGTCGCGCGCCGCTTGGAGCCCTGATGTATGGCCGCTGATGCTGCAACTGCCGAGCGTCGCAAGGCGCTCGTTCTCGTGTCCTTCATGAACACTGCCGGAGCGCAGCGGGCCGCGCATCGCGTGGCGACGGGGCTTGCGGCCCGTGGTTGGGATGCAGAGCTTTGGTTCCTCTACAAAGTGGCCGAAGATGACTTCTCGGGCGTGCCGGTCCGCGTCCTCCTCGACACGAAGCACCCCAGCACTTGGGACTATGTGAAGATCCTAGGTCGGACGATTGCGCAAATGCGCCGGTATCGCCCCGACGCCGTTCTGTCCTTTCTGCCGCTTGCCAGCGCGGTCGGTCAGTTTGCGGCCGTCCTCTCTGGCGTTCGCGTACGGGTTGCTTCATTGCGCTCCCCTGCCCCGACCTTTGGGCGGATGATGCGGCGCATCGACCGACTCTTTGGCACAACAGGTGTCTACACGAGCATCATCGCCGTCAGTCAGGCCGTCGCGGACGAGGCCCACAGTTATCCAAAGCGCTACCGGGACCGGATCAGTGTCGTTCATAACGGCGTGGAGCCCGCGAAAACCAAGCTGACCAAGTCGGAGGCGCGCGCGGCGCTTTCACTGCCTGCCGAGGGGCCCATTGCTGTGTCCGTCGGGCGCCTCGCTCCGCAAAAGAACTATCGGTTTCAACTCGAGATCGCCGAACGACTTTCAAACGTCCGCCTGTTTTGTGTGGGTGAAGGCCCTGACCGCGCAGAGTTGGAGCGTGAAATCGAGACGCGCGGGCTCAGCGATCGCGTGACGCTGCTTGGATCGGTGCCCGCCAGTGACGTCCGCGCGGCCTATCAGGCCGCAGACATGTTTATTCAGCCCAGCCTCTACGAAGGCCAATCGAATACGCTTCTTGAAGCGATGAGCGCGGGCCTCCCCGTTATAGTGAGCGACGTTCCCTCACAAACGGAGACCGTCCTTGGTGGCGGCGGGACAGATTACGGTCAGGCGCTTCCCCTGGACGCGCCTGACGCATGGGCTGAGGCCATGGAAAAACTTGCCGCGGACGAGGCTTTCGCCGCCGAGTTCAGCCTCCTATCGCTCGAGCGTGCCGGGCAGTTCACAGTGGCCGGGCAGATCGACGGCTTTGAAGCGGCGCTCGCGCCGCCGGATGATCGGGCCTCTGAAGCTGGCGGGCGCGCTGCGCTTGCCGCGCGAGACTGAGATGCAACGCCATGAGTGATGCTCGCGATCCGGTTGATGTGACGATATTCCTGCAGGATCTGCGGGGCGGCGGCGCAGAACGGGCCTTTTTGCGTTTGGCTCGCGGGATGATTGCTGCGGGACGCACGGTCGAGATCGTACTGGTCGGACCGCGGAATGACTACCCCAACGAGGTCCCGCCCGAAGCGCGCATCGTTCACTTGGGGACCGGGCGGGTCCTTCGGGCCATTCCTGCCTTCGCCCGCCACCTCAAGCGGACGCAACCGCGTGCCGTTCTGTCTGCGCTCACCCATGTGAACGTGGCAGCGATTATCGCGCACCGCCTGAGCGGAATATCGGCGCCCATGATCGTTTCAGAACGGAACCAGTTTTCGGCCAAGACGACTGCGTCGTCCAACTTTGCAGATCGTGTGGCGTATTGGCTGGCGCCTAAGCTCTACCGCCGCGCCCACAAAGTCGTTTGCGTCTCCGAGGGAGTTGCTGAAGACGTGCGCGCGGTGACGGGCCTTTCTGACACGCATTGCATCGCCATCCATAACCCGTCTTTTGATCCCGCAGCCGTGTCTCGCGCAGTCGAGGCGCCGGGCCATGATTGGTTTGCGGAGGCCGAAGGCCGCCCGGAGACGGTTGTGGCCATTGGGCGTCTCGATCCGCAAAAGGGCTTTGATACGCTTGTTGATGCGTTTGCAGCGCTGAGGCATCGCCGCCCTGCCCGGCTGGCCATTTTCGGCGAGGGCGCAGAGCGTGCAGATCTCGAAGCGCGCGCAGAGGCAGCCGGGCTCACGGCCGAGAGCTTTGCCCTGCCCGGGTTTACGACCAATCCTTTCGCGTTGATGGCGCGCGCAGATCTCTTTGTTCTGAGCTCGCGCTACGAGGGCTTTCCCAACGTTTTGGTGGAGGCCATGGCGTGTGGGGCGCCGGTCGTTGCCACGAATTGCCCGAGCGGGCCCAATGAAATATTCTCTCCGGAAACGGTATCGCAACTTGTTGATGTAGATGACGCAGAAGGGCTTGCGGTTGCCATGGAGAGAGAGCTTGCCGATCCCGCAAATCGTGAGACATTAAAGGCACGTGCTGCGCTCTTCAGCGTCGATGTGGCGTCCAAGAAATACATGGAGGTTCTGGGAATTTGACCTTTGTCAGACAACACGACAGCTCCATTAAACAGCTCTTCTGCTGGTACATGGTGGGCGGCCTAATGCTCCTTGCGGGCACGTTTGACGTGGCCTTTGCCGCGGGATCGTCGGGCGCCTTCATGGACTCGACGAACAACAGCAAGCGGATGCTGGTCCTTTTGTCGATCTACACGGTGTCGATCGGCTTTCTGGTCCTGCTGCCCAACAAGCGGTCGATCGATATCGGGCTCCATCCCCTTGTTCTCTTGACCATGAGACTGACGCAAGCGGCATCAAGATGATCAA